>CANRCO010000052.1 GCA_947629125.1 uncultured Bacilli bacterium
AAGGTACAATCGACATTATTCTTTTTGCCTTCAGATTTACCTTCTATACCTGCTTTACATGCTTCTAATGATGTATATTCTTCTCTAAAGTAATGATTAGTTTCACTTCTATAACCATAGTATAAATCATTTTCATAAGTTTCCATCCTCAATATCAACATAATTATCAGGTGTTGCTCCAATATAACGAATATTATTGTCTTCAGTTTCATCATCTACTAATTCTGGACATTTATTACTTTCATATAATGCATTTATAAAATTAGTTGATTCTTGATTATAATTTGGTTTCACTTTATCAGTACATGTTAATCTTACTTTTCCACTTGCTAATTCTAATTCATCTGTTGATGCAGTAAATTGTGCTTTACTTTGAAATAATTTTACTCCAACTATTGTTATTAATACTAAAATTATTCCACATAAAAAGATATTTCGCTTTCGATTATCTTTGATTCGATAATCAAATTTTTTTAGGCTACTCATAATCTTCACCTACTAAGTTTACTCGGAGGTATTCTATTTGTTTATTAAAATACCCCCCCCCCGATTTATATTATGATTCATAGTTTCTTACCTCTCTATCTTTTTTTATTATATCAAAAAATTACTTTTTAGCAAAGAAAAATTGATTTTTATTTGTAAGTTTGTTATTATATGAACACATAAATTTATAGGAGAATCTATGAAACTAAAAATAGTACACGATATATACGACATTGATAAATCTGAATATTTAAAAGCTTTTTTTGATTTTTGTGGATATTTAGTATATGATGCTACTATTGGATTTGGGCCATATACAAAAGTTAAAGAACCAGCAGATTTACAAATTATATATATACTTGGTAAAGTTCCAACCAATGTAAAATATTTCAAAAATAATGATATTATTATAAATTGTTGCGATGATTTAGTTTTTAAAAATGAAATAAAATTTACTAATTATGCTAATTTAGTTAAAGATGTTGTTTTAAAATTTCCTCATCCGATAAACGAACAATTGCAGCCTTTAGTTGATATTTATAATGATGGCTTTTTTTCAATTTATTTTTTAAAGCATCAATCAAAAAGTGATGTTTTGGATATACCAGAAAGTGTAAAAAAACTATATGGCATTCAAAATAAGTTAAATGAAATAAAATCAACTGATAATTGGTATTTAGATTATTCTAAGCTATATATAAATATATTGATTACTAATATATTACTCTTAGAAAAAAAGCGTTACTATAGTAATCCTATGGATGTCCACGATAAAATAGTAGAACGTATAAAATTTTATAATGAGTATTCAATAGATTTTGTAGCTAAGCTTTATTATGATGATTATTTATTATTAAGTAGGCAACTTATATACAGCGGATTTATAACGAATTCTTTAACTTGTTCTATATATAATAGTTGTTGTAATGAAAATCAAAAACAAATGGTATTTAATTTGTTAAGCCAAAAAGAGAAAAATACAACAAAAAAACATAAATCTTTATATTGGAAAATTGCAGATACTCAAGAAAAGAATTTAACACAATTTCAACAATATAAACAGTTGTATGTTAATTATATGGCTAGTGATAATTTAGCTAAATGGTTTGAGTATTATAAAAATCCTATTGCATGTAATTTTTGGTCTGAACAATCAATATTAATAAATTCCACATATTTAAAAGGATTATTTTTCAATGGTTTTGGGCAAGCTGATTTTGCTATGCTTGAAAATTTAGCTAGTTACAAGGAATTAAAAAAACATAGAGAGTATTCTCGTAACTTATTTTATAAAATTATTAAAGAAAAATTAAGTAGTGGATATGCAACAATAGAAGATATAGAATTAGCTATAAAATTTACTAAAACATATATGTTACCAACTGCTATAGCTAAAGAAATATATTCTTTGGCTTTAGATGCCTGTATAAATAATAAGCTCTTACAAAAATATCAAGGCGAATTATTTGATTATAAGCCACAACAAATATGTTCAAAAATATTGGAAAAAGAAAATAAAAATTAAATTTTTTGCAACAAAAAAATAGGATTGATTCCTATTTTAAATTTTTGATTAACTCATCTTTTTTCATTGTTGAGTAACCCTTTAAGCCTTGTTCTTTAGCAACTTTCTTTAAATCTGCTAAAGTCATAGTACTATAATCAACTTTTTCTTTTTTAGTTGTTTTTTTCTCTTCTTTTTTTTCTTCTACTTTTTTAGGAGTTTCCTTTTTAGTTGCTGGTTTAGCTGTAGTTTTAGTTTCAGTTTTTACTTCTGCTTTAACATCAGCTGCTTTTTTGCCACTTTTTAAAGCATCTTTTGCAATTTCTACTAAATCAGCAAATGCTTTTTCATTATCGATAGCTAACTCACTTAACATTTTACGGTTAACTGTAACACCAGCTATATTTAAACCATTAATAAATCTTGAATAGCTAATATCATTTAAACGACATGCTGCATTAATTCTTGTAATCCATAATTTACGAAAATTACGTTTATTTTGTTTACGATCACGATAAGCATAAGCTCCACTATGGAATAATTGTTCTTGAGCAGTTTTGTATAAACGATGTTTACTACCAAAATACCCTTTAGCTTGTTTTAATACTTTTCTTCTTCTATTTTTGGAAACATTTCCGCCTTTAACTCTTGCCATTTATTATCACCCTCTATATAACAGATTTAATTCTGCTAGTATCTCCTTTGCTTAAAGTTCCTTTATTTCTTCTTTGTCTTACTGATTTAGCACTATCTTTACTTGTTTTATGGTTACCATTAGATTTTTTATAAGATAATGTTCCATTTTTTCTTTTCTTAAACACTTTACTACTGGCTTTATGTGTTTTTTGTTTATTTGCCATTTAACTTCCTTCTTTCTTTTATTTTTTAGGTGCTAGCAACATACTCATATTACGACCTTCTAATTTGGGGTTTGCTTCAATTACGGCATATTCGCTCAAAGCATCAGCAAATTTTAATAAAACTTCTTTACCTAATTCAGGATGAGCCATCTGACGACCTTTAAAATGTATAAAAGCTTTAATCTTATGCCCTTTCTTTAAATATTGCTCGGCATTTTTTCTTCTAGTTTCAAAGTCATGAACATCAATTGTAACTGACAAACGATATTCTTTAACATCCTTATTAGTTTCTCTTTGTTTCTTTTGAGCTTCTTTTAATTTTTTTTGTTTTTCATAACGATACTTATTGTAATCCATTATTTTACCAACTGCAGGAGTAGCATTGCCATTCATTAAAACTAAATCTAATCCCGCATAATTAGCTAATGTTAAAGCATCATTAATATTTTTAACACCCATTTGTTCCCCATTAGGTCCGATTACCATTAATTCACTTACTTTTATTTGGTCATTAATTGGTAACTCATTTTTTCCACTTGCTATATTAAAGCACCTCCATATAATTAAAAAGGATGGACTAAAATTAATCCACCCAAAATCCAACTATTATTTTTTGTTTTCATGGCTTGGTACCTACTTGCATTTTTAGCTAGTCAGGTGGATATTAAATCTCTTTCCTTTTCAATAACAATTAAAATTGTAATATTTTTCTTGATATTTGTCAACTATAAATTAACATTATGATAAATTTCTGCTACATCTTCTATTTCATCTAATAAATTATATAAACGATTAAATAATTCTAAATCTTCACCTTCTAAAGTTACTTTATCTTTTGGATACATTCCCACTTCATCTATTTCATAATCAATATTAGGAATGATTTTTTCTAAAACATCTTTTAAATTTGAACTATCTGCTGGTTTTACACTTATTGTAATAAGTCCATCTTCATTTTCAAATTCAACTGGTTCTATCCCTGCATCTAAAAGAGCCAGTAATATTTCTTCTTCTTTGTCGCTTTTAAAAGCTACTACTGCTAAATGATCATAATTAAAAGCTACGGAATTTGTTACACCTAAACTTTTATGAACTTTATTAAAAGCTGCACGAACAAAACTAACGGTCCGATTAACATTATCAGTTAAAGTCTTAACAATTAAAGTTGATGCTCCAGGACCAAATCCTTCATAAATAACTTCTTTATAATCTTCGCCACCGACACCTTTAGCTTTATCAATTGCTCGATTAATAATATCATTAGGTACTTGGTTTTTCTTAGCTTTTTCTACTATTCTTTTTAAATGAATATTACTTTCTAATTCTGGAACACCTTTTTTAGCAGCTAAATAAATTTCTTTAGCAAAAGTAGAATATGTTTTAGCTTTCATTGCTCCTGTTTTTTGAATACTATATTTTCTTACTTCATATGCTCGACCCATAATTAAACTCCTTATTTATGAAAATGATTATTATTTAAATGATTATTTACATTAATTTTATTCCCAAAATTGATTTGGTCATAACTTTTACGATTTGGTGATTTAATATAATTGGTATTAATTTTATTACCTAATGGTTTTTTTTGAAATAAATTGTCTTTATTAATATCTAAATTCAATGAATTAGAAGACCCTAGTTCTCTTTTTTTCCAAAAATTATAATCATTATTCAAATTATTTTGCATAGTTATCACCTACGTTTTTTCTTTTTCTTTTTACTCTTTTTCTTTTTCTTAGGAATATTTTTTTTAACTTTTTTATTATTATTTTTCTTCTTTACATTAGAATTTTCAGTTTTAGCTATTAAAGTTTCATCTTTAATTAATTCATTTAATGATAAAACTTTTTTCTCTAAAGCTTGTTCTTTATCTAATTTTAAATTTTTTTCTAATGCTAATTTATGATATTTAAAATTTTTAATATTCCAAATAATATTATTTAAATACTTTTTAATTGCATTAAATAGTTTATGTTCTTTAACGGGTAATGAATCTGTTACTTCACTATTTTTATTTACATAAACTAGTCTATGATTTTTTTGAATAAACACTATGATACCAATTATTAATAAAATAAGAAAATAAATAGCAATTAATGATATAAATAAAATATCAATATGGTCAAAATGTCTATTCATAAAATCACCCCACTGTTAACAGTTATTATAATACAATTTTTTGAAATTTCAATAATTATTTAGAAGGAATATACTCAATTACGTATAATTTATTATCTTGGTTAACTATATATATAGTTGCTTTATTATCATAACCTAAATCTTTTACATAATTCCACTCTAAATTTATTATATAGGCATCAATTTTAGAACCTTTTAAATCGTATTGTCCCAACTGATTATCAACAACATTTATGCTGCTTACTTGTGGTAATTCTTGGTCTCTTGTTTTATAAGAATCATCCTCCACTAATTCATATAATGTATCCATTACTTTTGTTTTAAATTTTTCTTGTTCACTTTCAAATAAATACTCTAAACTACCAACATCATATTTATTTATTTTATTATCTATCGTGTATAAATCAATAACAAATAATTTAGCCAAACTTTCGGCATAAGCACTGTAATCAATTTCACTAGCAGATAAGATATCATTTAACTTTTTAAATTCATCTTGCATTAATTTAGAATCACGATCATCTAAAGTATAATTATAATTATCTATTTTAGATACTACATTGTTTTCATTTTTTATTTTAGGTTGTTCCTCATCTTTTTTAAAAAAGAAAATATAGATACCTAAAGCAATTAATAGTACTAAAATAATACCTATTATACTTAAAATTATTTTATATTTCTTTTGCATTTTTAATCCTCATTATTTCTATTTTCAATTAATTTATTTAAATTATCTTTTTCATTTTTAATTAAATCATGAACAATTATAGCGTTAGAAACTTCTAGACGTTTATCAACATAAGCAATTCTTGTATTAATATAATCTTCATTTAATACTGTATTATTCCCAATTATTTTATATTCATTTGTCGAACTATTATAATAAACTGAATTAGTTAAGAAATTACCATTAGGGAATATTACAATATTATTATCTTTTATATTGAATATATCATGTCCTAGAGCAAAATCATTTTTAATGCCTAACATATTACCAATAGTCGGCATAACATCATACATACCCATTACATTAGAATTAACACCTTGTAATTTCTTTCTTATATTATTATTTTTAGTCCATATAATTAATGGTGTATTTTTATTAAGTTCATGATCATATTGGTCATATGGAGTATAACCTTCCATACCTTCTTCAATAACTTCCCCAGTTTTATAATCATAATTGTATAGATAATTAATTTCTTTACGGCTTAATTTAGCATCGTGATCACCATATAAAACAAATACCGTATTATTAAAACAATCGCTATCATTAATATAGTTAAAGAATTCACCTAAAGCTTTATCGGCATAGTGGGCACTAGTTATATAGTTGCCAACTGGGGTATTATATAAATAATTGGTAGTTTTAGTTGTTTTTTCATTAGTAGTAGGATCTGTTTCTTCATAAGTGGTTGACATATCATATTCACCATATTTATCTAAGAAAATAAATGGTGAATGATTTGATAAAGTAATAATTGTTCCCATATAATTTTGGTTTGTTTTTTCAATATTTTCTAACATAGGCATAGCTTCTTTAAAGAATAAACTATCATTAATACCTAAGTTAATTACATCATCTTCAGTGTAATCAAATGATTCTTCAAAATACATTTTATCATAACCAAGATTTGGATGAACTTTATTACGATTCCACATACTAGCTAAATTACCATGCATACTAAATGTATAATAACCTTTTTCTTTTAATAATTTAGGAATAGTTACATAATCACGGTCATAATATGAAGTAAATACTACCCCACTGCTAGCTGGTAATAAACTAGTAAGTAAAGTAAATTCTGTATCACTACTAGTACCAGTACTAATTTGCGGATAAAAATGGTCAAAGAATAAACCTTCTTTAGCTAATTTATTAATACTTGGAGTTGCTTCAACATTATTAAAAGATAAATTCATTAAATAAGATTGAATACCTTCCATATGAATAAATATTACATTATAACCATTTAAAAGGTTGGTATATTTATTATCTTCTTCATATTCTTTTGATTCATCTGAAGCAAAAAATTCTTTAAATAGTTGAGCACTTTCATCATAACCAAATAAGCTACTAAATTTTGGTGATAAGGTTTGCACCAAATCATTACCTTGATATAAAATTATACCAAAGCGTTCAACAATATAGACTCTATTCCATTGTTTATTTAAACGACTATAATCAGTTGAAGTGGCAGTTACAAAGGTATAAGCTAAAAAGATACAACCAATCATTAATGTTACTATACTCATTTTTTTACCTTTTTCAAAACGTGATACATAATTATAATATGAAGAGGATTTTAAAACTCGGTGAATAATAACAAAAATAATTAGTAAAAATACATAGATAAAATCAATAAATCGTAAACGGTCAATAATCGAACCAGTGACAGTATCTGCTTGTTTTAGAGTGACTAATTCACCAAAAGAAGCAAAAGATACATAGAAGGTATAATAAATAGAATTAACTACTTCCATAATTGTAAAGATTAACATTACGAAAAAATAATAAGGAAACTGTTTTTTACCTTTAATTAAATAGCCAAAAGAACCAATAATTAAAATTAAAGCAGCATCACATATTAATGGTTTAAAATCTAACCAATTACCATTAGTATTATAACGTAATAAAACGGTTCCTATTAATGATAAAATAAAATAAGAAATAAATAAACGATTAGAAATTATATACGAAGCAACCTTTTTTCGCACATCACTTGCTTTTGTTTTAATTTTTTGTTTCATCTATTACCCTTCTTTACTACAATAGATTTTATCATTAATTTAAAATTTTTTCAATTTATATTTGCATTATCTTTTATTTTTTGATATTATCTACTTATGCAGGTGTAGTATAATGGTTAATATGCGACCTTGCCAAGGTTGAGATGGGAGTTCGATTCTCCTCACTTGCTCCAGTGACGTTTCTGTTCGAACTTTTATAGTTTGAACTTAACATATATAATCAATCCGTTCGGGTTGATTTTTTTGTGTTTTACAAAAGAATTAACAAAGAAAGGACGGTGTTTTATGATAAAGTTTACAACACAAGAGTTAGAAATAGAAAGTA
>CANRCO010000053.1 GCA_947629125.1 uncultured Bacilli bacterium
TGTTGTCCATAAGGCATATGTTACCCCTACTACTATTAGTAATACTAAACATATACTTGCTCCGATTACATATTTTTCCTTCGGGTACTTTTGTTTATTAAAATACCCCCCCCCGATTTGTACTATTATTCATAATTTCTTACCTCTCTATCTTTTTTAATTATAGTAAAAATATTAATCATTTGCAACAAAAAAGTAAAGAAAATCATATCTTTACTTTTTTTAAATTGCCAATGTAAACGGATCATCTTTAGTTCCTGTACCACCAGTTATTTTAATGTTTGGCTTTAAATAAAGAACTGGATTAACGAGATATGATTTATAGCTGTCACATGTAGACAAATATCCATTATCTATTAAACAAACTGGCCATTTATTATTAGTAGTATATGAAATCATTGTCCACTGATGGACACCTTCACCTAAAAATAACCAATCATTATCTCGACAACCTGCTAAACCAAACACACTATTAGTAGACATACATTTTTCTAAAGATGATATATAAGTTTTTTCACTTTCTGTTTCAAAACCTTCTCCCCCACTTGTAGCAAATCCATAATCACTTGGATACATTAATCCAATATATCCTGTCCATGTTGATGGATTTCCATTATATGCATTATCACTTCGCTCAACTTCATAAAATAAAGTTGGTGTTAAGTTACGCCCATAATTATTTTCGCTACTAACTATAGACGGTCCTCCTAAATTATATTTTACAGCATCAATCATATCACGATACTTTTCTTTTATTCCTGTTTTTGTAAAATCTATTTTTTCATATTTTCTATCATAAAATCCACTTAATTCTTCAGTCCAACGATTATATTCTTCTGATTTTCTACTATTTAAATATGGACCATTTAGTAATTTTTGCAATTTTGCTTCTTCCCAATTATTATAATAATCTGGAGTTGATATACAGTGGTTTGTTTCAGTTTCACTTTTTACATTATCACAACGATTATCCCATGATATTTGTCCTATACCTTCTGCCTTTATTAATTTAACTCTTGTATCTTTATTACCACTACCATCTTCAACATTATTCATAACTCCAATAATTCGCCATAATTCATCATTAAATTTAACATAATTACTGGGATTTTTTCCTATGTATCTTAAATTATTATCAGTTGTTCCATCATATCTTAATTCTGAATTAGTGTTTGTTTTTTCTAATTCAGTTATTTTAGCTACTGCAGTTGGGTATACTTTTGTTTTGGCATTAACCATGGTTAATTCATTAGTTTCATTACTAAAGCTAGCATAACTATTAAATAGTTTTACTCCAATTATTGTTACTACTATTAAAAATATTCCACACAAAAAGATATTACGTTTACGATTATCTTTGATTCGATAATCAAATTTCTTTAGGCTACTCATAATCTTCACCTACTAAGTTTTGGAGGTATTCTATTTGTTTATTAAAATACCCCCCCCCGATTTATATTGTGATTCATAAATTCTAACCTCTCTATCTTTTTTTATTATAGTAAAAATATTAATTATTTGCAATAAAAAAAGGTAAAAAAATTCATAGCATTTCTTACCTTTTTAAATTGCTAATGTAAAAGGATTATCTTCTGTTCCGGTTCCTCCGGTAATTTTAATATTGGTTTTTAAATATAAAACTGGACGAATTAGATATGCATTAATAGTACCACTATCATAGTTTTTTATACCACCTAAACTTCCATCATCACGAACAAATACTGCATACCAACGTTTATCAGTATAAGAAGAAAGTGTCCATTGAAAAATTTCTTCTCCTTTATAAAACCAATTATTATCACGACATCCTACATTATCATCTAAATTCCAATTGTTTATTGGAATAGACATACACATTTCTAATGTTGTTGTATACAATTCTTCACTAGAAGTTTCTATCCCGATACCTCCTGCAGTTGCAAATCCATAGTCACTTGGATACATTAAGCCTATTTGCCCAGTCCATTCAGTTTGATTCCCTTGATATACATAATCGCTTCGTTCTAAATTATAAAACAAACTTGGTGTTAAATTACCCAAATAATTTTCTTTACTATTACTAAAATCAGGACCACCTAAACTATACTTTACGGTATCTATCATATTACGATACTTCTCTTTAATTCCTGATTCAGTAAAATCTATTTTTTCATAACGCCTTGTTTTTTGTCTTATACTTCTATCAAAATTAAATCCAGTTAAATTTTTGGTCCACCGATTATATTCTTCTGATTGAGTACTATTTAAATATGGACCATTTAATAATCTTTGTAATGTTGACTCTTCCCATTTATTAATATCTCCTACAGACGTTAAGCACTGATCCACTGCATAAGATTCATTCCGTGGATTTTCACAAGATGCATTCCATGCTATTTGACCTATACCTTCCGCTTTAATTAATTTTATTCTTGTATTTTTATTGCCTGCTTCATCTTCAATGTTATTCATTACTCCAATAATTCGCCATAATTCATCATTAAACCAAACATAATTATCAGGTGTTGCTCCAATATATCTTAAGTTATTATCGATTGTTTCATCTATTCTTAATTCATCACATTGATTACTTTTATATAATATGTTTATAAAACTCGTTATTTCTTGATTATATTTAGGTTTTACTACGTCTGTACATGTTACTTTAGTTTCGCCGTTCGCTAAATTTAGTTCATCTGTTTCATCACTAAATGTTGCATGACTATTAAATAGTTTTACTCCAACTATTGTTACTACTATTAAAAATATTCCACACAAAAAGATATTACGTTTACGATTATCTTTGATTCGATAATCAAATTTCTTTAGGCTACTCATTTATTTCACCTACTAAAGCTTGGAGGTATTCTATTTGTTTATTAAAATACCCCCCCCCGATTTACATCATGATTCATAATTCCTTACCTCTCTATTTTTTTAATTATAGTAAAAATAATTATTTTTTGCAATAAAAAATAAAGAATTTATATCATATTCTTTACTTTTATTTTTTATTATAAAGTTTTTTTAAAAAATCAGTCGTATAACATCTTGACACGTTACTATTAACATTAAAATCATTAATAAAACAAAGCCGATTGTATGAACAATGTTTTCTATTTTAGTATCTACTGGACTACCTTTTATTTTTTCAATAACCATGAATAATAAACGTCCACCATCAAATGCTGGTAAAGGTAAAATATTAATAAATCCAACATTAATACTTAAGAAAGCAATTAAATAAATTATATTATTAATACCTAAAGCCTTAGTTTTATCTACGACTTCATAAATTCCTACTGGACCTGATAAAGAACTAATAGACAATTTACCAGTAACTAATCCACTTACAGTTAGCCACATTGAATTAACAATGTTACCAAATTTAACAAATGCATATTTGATACTAGGCCATAAACCTCTTTCAACTTTAGATTTTACTTCAAAACCAAAGTTAGTTTGTTTTTTACCATCTTTATCTTTAATTGTTTGTGGTTTAATATTATATTCTTCTACAGTATTATCACTATGACGAACTACAAAATTATAAGTATTGTTTTTACTCTTCATATGTAATAATATTTGTGTTTTATCAAAATTCTTTACTGTTTTATCATTAATTTTAAGTATTTCATCACCAGCAACAATTCCGGCTTTAGCAAAACTAGAATCATCAAAAACTTTGCTAATTTTAACATTTTGAATAGGTGCTCCCCAAATTAAAGCAATAACAAATAAAATTACTAAAGCTAAAATAAAGTTATTAATTACACCAGCTGTAACAATTATAACCCTTTGCAACCAAGGTTTATTACACATTAATTTACTTTTAGGTATTTTTTCATCATCATCATAAACTTCTCCAGCCATTTGAACAAAACCACCAATTGGAAAAGCTCGGACGTTATAATCTATTTTATCTTTACCTTTTTTTGAAAAAATAACTGGACCCATACCTAAAGAAAATTCATAAATATGTACTCCAAATTTCTTAGCCCAAATAAAATGACCAAATTCATGAATTAAAATGATTATACTTAAAATAGCAATCATTAATATTAAAGAAATGAGAATATTCAAATTAACAACCTCCTATATTATAGAATAAATTATTAAATATGCTAATACTACAAAACAAATACTATCTAAACGGTCTAATATACCACCATGTCCTGGCATAATATTAGAATAATCTTTTATTTTATTTTCTCGTTTTATTTTACTAAAGAATAAATCTCCTAATTGACCAACTATAGATAAACCAACTGTAACAATTAGTAATTTAAAAGTAATTGAAGAAATTAGAATACTGTAATAAGCAATCGCTATAAAACTTCCTAATAATGTTCCTGCAATGCATCCTTCCCATGTTTTATTAGGGCTAATTTTCGGACAAACCTTATTTCGTCCAATAAGTTTACCAACTATATACGCAAATGTATCGGTCATAGTAGTAATAATAATTAAATAACCTAATAATTTTAAATCTAATACTCTAATTAAAATTAAAGCATTAAAGAATAATCCTAATAAAATAGTACTACCTACTAGATATAAGGCATCTTTAGTAGTATATTTATCATTTTTATAAAATAAAGTAGGAATTAATAAAATAATTAGAGTAATAGCTATAGCTCGATAACTTAATCCAAATGCTAGTGAATAGCCATCAAATTCAGAATAAACCAACAATAATAAACAAATAATATTTAATAATTTAATAATATCAGGTATTGGTTTATGACTTTGTTTTAAATCAAATATTTCTTTTAAGGCTAAAATGCTAATAACTCCTACTCCAATTATATATGGTTTACCACCAATAATAATTAAAGGTATAACTATTGCTAATGCTACAATTGCACTGATAATTCTCTTTTTCATTTTTTTTACCACCATACTTTATTTATATTAATTAAAATTATTTTTAGCATAAAAGACCAATAAAATTAATTATTAGTCTACAAATCTTCTTCAATGTTATCTATAAAATCTAATTGTTCTTCAATAGCTTTTTTAAAACGTTTTTTAAAAGCTACTACACGATTTTTCAATATTAATGCTTCTTGTTCAACTTGGTTAGCTTTGATTAAAGCATCATTTAAAATAGTTGAAGCATTTTTCTTTGATTCACCTATTATATTTTGTGCTTCAATCCGAGCTGTTTTTTTAATTTGCATAGCTGAATCCTCGGCAATAACAACGGCTTTATTTAAAGTACCTTCAATTTCTTTATATTGTTTTAAAGCTGCATTTAACTTTTGAATTTCTTGGTCTTTTTCTTTTAATTTATTAAGCATACTTTCATATTCATTAGTTACTTCTTTAACAAAGTCATTGACTGCACTTTTTTGATAACCATTAAAACTAGTACTAAATTTTTTCATATCTCACCTCGAGATTCTAAACACTACCACTCAATTTCTTCTTCGTTATTACTTTTATTTTTTTCACTTTCGTCAGAAATTTTTCCTTGAACACTAACATTTTTTGGTGTACATAAATAAATACCAACACCGATTTTTTGCATATTACCACCAATTGCATAAATACAACCACTTAAAAAATCAATAATTCTTTTAGCTTGAGCTGATGTAACTCTCTTAAGATTTACAACTACACTATTACGACTTTTTAAATGATCAGCAATTTGTTGAGATTCAGAATATGCTCGTGGCTCTAATAATATCATTTTATTGCCAACTTTTTGAGCTTCATCCATTGCATCAGAACTTACATTGTAAAATTCTTCTTCAGTAGATAATTCTTCATCCTCTTCAGTAAACATCTTTTTTATTTTATTAAATGCCATATTAAGCCTCCATTTTCCCTTTATTCTTACTAAATAAGTTTATCAAAAAAAAGAAGACTTTGCAATGCCTTTTAGAAAAAAATACTTTTATTTATCAAATAAGAGTCAATAAAATTAATTTTTAACTTCTTTTGCATATTCTTCTAATTTAGATTCAACCCAAATAGGTAATTGTTTTTTTAAAGTATAAAAACCATTTTTATAAAATTTAAATTTTTCGCCTGTGTTATAATCAACATCCATAGTTGATAAAGTATATTGTTTTTGTTGCTCATTAACTTCTAATACTTTGGTATAAATACATTGACCAATTTTAAAATATTTATTCAAATCTTTAATAAAACTTTTACTTATTTGTGATATATGAAGTAAACCAGTATAACCATTGTCAAATTCAATAAAGACACCATAATCAGTAATACCTACTACTTCTCCTTTTAATATCATTTTAATCACCTAACATGCTTATTATAACACAAATTGAATTAAATGAAAAAACGATAATTTAATCAACTTATATTGTTAGTTTATATGGGTTTTCTTTAGTTCCTGTTCCTCCTGAAATTTTAACAGATGACTTTAAATATAATACTGGACGTACCACACTGTTATACCTATAAGTTAAAGAACCAAGATTAAAAGAAATTTCACCATATTGCCATCCTACATCACTATCGTTATAGGAAACTACATTCATTAACCATTGAAAATTCGATGGTTTAAACAACCAATTATCTAATATACATTCGAATGTTATGTCTGGAACTCTACAATTATGCTTATATTTGTAAGAAAAATTTAAAGAATAAAAATTATGATTATAGATTATATGAATTAATACCAGAATATGAATTGTTAAAAGAAGAAGCCAGAAAAAATTTGAAAAGTCCTAAGGGAATAGAAATAAGAATAAATAGAAGCATACAAGTAGAAGGAACTTTTGGACAAATTAAGCAAAATATGCAATATACAAGAATAAGAAGACGTGGTTTACAAAAAGTATCATGTGAAATTATGCTTATGTGTTTAGGAGCTAATATTAGAAAATATTTTTCTATTATGGATGGCAAAAAATTAAAAGACAATTATTGGAACTCATCTCAGGACTTAAAAGAAGAAATTTTTCCTTTTCCAAAACAAAAAAGAGCTGAATGAAATTATTTTATTTCATTACAGCCCCTTAATTATTTCTATTAGTTCTTAATTCTAATTTTAAAGATTTATTTTTTTTAATAGGAAAATTAAAACTATATTCTTCAGATTCATAAAAATCTTGCTGTCCCATAAGCATTTGATTATATGCTTTGATATAAGATAAATAATCACGATACTGTATTAATTTATCATAAGTTGCAGTATCAAGAAACCCTTGAAATGAAATATTTTTTTCTTTATCTCGTTTGCTTACTATCGTATAAGTATGATCATCCAACAACGAATCCTCTTTTTTTAGTTCTTCCTTTATTTTATTTTTCTTTTCTTCTTCACGTGGCAACATTTTTTTGATAACTCTATTGATTCTAATATGATTGTATCTTTGTAACATAATACAATATATATTTATAGCAACACAAGAAAGATTAATAATAGTTGTTGATAATGAGGCAGTACCACCAATAACTTTTAAAAAATTAGGCAAACAGATTGATAAAGCCCATAAATGTATCCCTGCATTTATTAATAATTGTTTTTTAAAGTCTTGTAAATCTTTAATTCCATTTCCTTTTTTCATAATATAATTACTAGGTTCTTCATAAAATAATTTATGTCGTTTTTCTTTTGTCATTTTAAAAGTAAATGGTAAAAATAGAAAATCACGCAATTTAAAAGCCATTTTCCTAAATGTTTTAATTCCTAAAAATTCATAAATCTTTAATTCTATATTGTTTTCCTTTTTATTCATCTTTTAACCCCCAATTATTTTTCTTAAAGTTTTAGACTTTGAGATTTAATAAAATTTTCGTTTAAAACGTTGTTTATTTTAACATATTTAATATAAATAGTCAAATTTGACACTATGAGATATTGTTGTCAATGAGATATTTTATTTCTTTTTATTCTATAATTTTTTGATTTTTTCATAAAGTCTAAAACTTTAAAATTTTTTTATTCTTTTAAAAAAGGGGTGGCTAGTGTGATACTAACACCAATTTGCCTTCAAGTGCATTGGTATATCTTATTATTCTTA
>CANRCO010000054.1 GCA_947629125.1 uncultured Bacilli bacterium
AACATCTTTATTATAACAAAGATTAAATACCCCCCTCTTTTTTTACTTTTTTGTCTACTTTCTCTTGACCAATGCATAATTATAATAAATTTGTTAATAATTTGCAAGATATAAAAAATTCAAAAAATAATAGATTGTTATAGGTAATTCAAGTATCTTAATTAGAAATCACATATTTTGTACAATTTTTATAGGAGTGTGAAAAATGATTAAGATTAATATTGAAGAGTTACTAAGAAAAAATGGTAAATCCAAATATTTTTTATGTCAAAGAATGAATATGACCTCCCGCAATTTAAACCGAATTATTCGAGGAGAAACTAGCTCAATATCTTTTAAATATATTGAAGAATTTTGCGATTTGCTAAATTGTACTCCTGGCGATTTAATATCTGTAGTATCAGAAGAAAAAATCGTAACATATTAAAAGCCTTCCCGTAAAGAAGGCTTATTTTTAATCATTATTTTCGTAATCATACATACCATGAATTTTTTCTAAAGCTTCATCATCAATTTGTTCTACTTTCCATGTACTACCATCTTTTTTAACATCAAATGTTAAAGAATAATCAATTGTTTCAGTAGTAGTTTTTAATTGTTCTAATCTGTATTTCATAAATTTAGCTGCATCATATTTTTTATCATCACCTAGAAATTCATCTTCATGTTCTTTGGAATAATCTTGGGCATCCTTATTAGCTTTAAAGTAATCATAAACTGTTATTTTAGCAGTTACTTTAGCAGTATCACCATTATATTCCTCATCGGTAATCTCATAAACTAAATCGCTATATTGTCTTTTTAAAACATTTCGATACATTTCTTTAGCATCATCATCATCTAAATTTTCATTTTCTACCACTTCATCTAAATCCGCCATAACTGCTTCATCTAAGTTTTTATAATTATTCAAATATTTTTCTACAGCATCACTTGGCTTTTCACTACTACAGCTACAACCGACTAAAGCTATTAAAGTAATTAATAATATACCTATTTTTTTCATCTTTTCTCTCCTTTAATTATATTATGAGCGATTAAGAAATTATTTATACACTAAATTTTATTGTAAGAAGATTTAATGATTTCATATATTTTTAAATGTTTATCATCAATATTTAAATGCAAATCATTTAACATATCTTGTAACATTTTTTTATAGTTATTTTCTTCTTTATCAAACCATTCTAAATAAAGATAACTAAGTTTAGAAAAATTTTGACTTTTAATTAAACTTTCTAATTCTAATTTAATTATTCTTTTAATATTTCGAACTTGCCTTATTTCATTTTTAATATTTCTTTTCGTTAACTTAGTATATTTAATATCTTGTTTTTTTAAAGTAAAAGATATTTCATTAATATTATTTTCATCTTCTAATAATAGTTTACTAACATATAAGATACTACCATCTTTATCTAATTCAATAGCTATCGCATTCTTACTATCGGTTAAAATACAAGCATACTCTAAATTTCGATTTAAACTTTTTTTACTTAAAATTGTTTTATCTTTTATTACATTTAAAAAGTCTTTATTAATCTTTATTTTATATTTTAAAATATCGATAATTACTTGATTATTAACTTTAATAATTGGAATTTTACGTACTACATCATATGGGTCATTTTTTTCCCATTCATAAAATTCATAAATATCATCTTCATTAAAATTTAAAACAATATCATAATAGAAATTCAACTTTGCGCCACCTTTCAACTTTTAAAACAATTAAAATAAGACCTACAAAGAAAGAAAGACACTCTACTCTCATTATAATAAATTTAACAAAATCGAAAAAACTATACCCCATTGTTAAAACATTTAAATAAATTATTAAATAAAAAAGCCCTATCATAGTTAAAACTATTCCTAATAGAAATAAAAATAAGTCTTTTATTTTAATCACCTAGTATATTTTATTTATTTTTTTTTAGATTTATTATATAATTTAGTAGGTGATAATAATGGATTTATTAAAATACATTTTACTTGGTTTTTTACAAGGTTTTACAGAACCATTACCAATTTCTAGTAGTGGTCATTTATTTTTATTTAAAAATTTATTTAATACTAATATGTTTAATGATTTAAATTTTGAAATTGTTGTTAATTTTGGTTCTTTTTTAGCTATTTTATTTATTTTTCGAAAAGAAGTCATTAGTTTAATTAAGAGTTTTTTTAAATTTATTTTTGTTAAAAAAGCTCGCAATAAAGAAAGAAATAACTTTAAATATTGTTTAGCTATTATTATAAGTACTATTCCAGCTGGAATTATTGGTTTATTATTTAAAGATGCAATTGAAAGTAAATTACAAAATTTAAAATTTGTTGGTTGTGCTTTTTTAATTACTGCTATTTCTTTATTTATTATTCGAAATATTAAAGGTACTAAAAATGATAATGATATTACTTATAAAGATGCCCTTATTATTGGTCTTATTCAAGCAATTTCTTTAGTACCTGGTATAAGTCGTAGTGGTGCTGTTTTAGTTGGTTGTTTACTTTGTAATTTTAAAAGAGATACTGCCTTAAAATATACTTTTATTTTATATTTTCCAATTAGTTTAGCTACGATGGTTCTAGGTGTAAAAGATATGTTAAGTGCTAATTTAACTAATCTTTATTTACCATATTTTTTAGGTTTACTAGCAGCAGGTATTGTAACTTATTTTACTTATCAATGGATGAGTGAAATAGTAAAAAAAGGAAAACTTAAATATTTTTCCCTTTATTGTTTAATATTAGCAATATTTATTTTTATATATTTTCGTTAACGACTTCTAATTTTATCTACTAATGAAAGTCTACGAATCTTTTTTTGATTTATACTAGATGTTTCTAAACCATAATTTGGCTTACTTATTGGGCCATGATAATCAGTACCACCACTTATTAAAAAGTGGTATTTTTCTATTTTAGAAAGTAAATACTTTTTATATTCTAAATTATGTAATGGATGATATAACTCAATAGCATCTACTTCATTAATTTTTAAAAATTGGAAAAAATTATCAAGTTCATAATCATTCATTTTATTAGTTACTATATGAGCAATACTAACAAGACCATGAGCTTGTTTTATAACATTAATAATTTCTTTATCATCAAATAAACGAAAATTTTTTCTAACTTGTTCGTAATTACTAATTAAATATTTTTGAAAAGCATCTTCAACATCTGTTGCATAATTATATTTTAATAATAACTTAGCAATATCAGCTCGATTAAGGATTTTTTTCTTAAAAAACTGCGTTATTTCTTCTTGAGGAAAATCAATATTATAAACTTTTTTTAAATTGTTTAATTGTAATTCGATATTATAAAGAGTATATTTTCTTTTATTAATGATATAGTTTTGTAAATCAGTATTTGATAAATCCATATCATAACCTAAAATATGTAAACGAGCTTTAGGTATATCAAAATGAGGCTTAGAACTAAATTCACAACCATTAATAAATTCTAAATCATCTAAATTGACATTAGCAATTTCTAAACATCCATCAATAGTATCATGGTCGGTATAAGAAAAAGTTTTTAATTCAGTTTGCTTAATTTTATTTAAAGTTTCTAAAGGACTATATTCCCCATCACTAGCAGTTGTATGGATATGTAAGTTAATTAAATTTCTCATTTAATTCCCCCTTTAGCAAATTTCTACTTTAAATATAATATCAAAATAGGAAAAAAGTCAAATAAAATTTTATAAAAAGGGTTTTAACTCTTCAATATTTTGTTGTTCTATTTTTAATAATTCGTTAGCTAACTTAACAATTTCTTCATCTTCATGATTATAATTATTTAAAGCGGTAGTTATTTTTATAACTCCTTTGTTAGTCCCTTCAATCATCATTTTAGCAATAGTTTTATTACATTCGTCTTTTTGACATTTCATTTCAATCATAACTTTGCTATTCATTTTAGCCATTTTACTTAATTTACTTGGTTCAATACCATAATCTTTATAAAGTTGTTGAGCTTCTTTAGTTATTTTTTGATATTCATCTAATTGCTTATAAATCACATCTTTTAATTCAGGATTAGTTATTTTTTCTAAAACATCATTAATACCTACTATTCCCATTTGTGCTGTTTTATAAATATTGTCTACAACTTCTATATTTTTTTTCATAAAAAATCACCCTTATTATTATGGATGATTTTAATTTAATTATACTTCTTGGACAACTGCAATAATCATTGGCTTACATTCAGTTTCATTATATAAATAACGACTTAATTCTTCGCGAATTTCCACTTTTATTTTATTATAATCAACATATTTAGGAGTAATATTTCTTTCAATTATTACTTCACATAATTTTTTTATTTCACTAATCATTTCTGCCGAATCTTTAACATAAATAAATCCTCGAGTAGTTACTTCTGGTCCAACAATTAAAGTTTTATTTTTCTTACTTATTGTTGCACTAATTAATACAATACCATTTTCACTTAACATTTCACGGTCTTTCATAACTAATTCACCGACATCATCATTACTTTTACCATCAATAAATACATCATTTATTTTTAAATGTTCAAATTTATCAATAAGTACTCCGTTTTCAATAGTTACAACATCACCGTTTTGTTTTAATAAAATATTTTCTGGACTCATTCCTAATTCGCTAGCTAAATTACCGTTACCAACTAAATAACGATATTCTCCTTTAACTGGCATATAATATTTAGGATTAGTTAGTTTTAACATTAACATTAAATCTTCACTAGAAGCATGTAATAAAATATTTTTATCTTTTGGTAAAGAAACAATTTTACAACCCATCATTGCTAAATCATTTTCAATTTTAACTAACATTTTTTCATTGCTATCATAACGTGGTTCAGCAAAAACAACAGTATCAGTATTACGAATTTTAATAAATTTATCATAACCATTAATAATCTTATTTAAACTAGCAAAAGGGTTAGCTTTATCATCACTAACTAATAAGATACTATTATTGTCTTCAATGTTTGATAAATCTCCTATTTCATCATCTGTAAATTCTAAATAACCTTCGTTTTTACTAAAATTAACAATATTTTGTAATTTTTTACCCATTGGTACAATCTTACGATGTAAATTTTTCGCACCATTAAAAATTTCTTGTAATGTATGTAGGTGTGTTGGTAAAACTAAAAATATCATTCTAGCATCAGCACGATTAATTACATCTTTAAAATAATCAGTTAATTTATGACTAGGTGATGTATGACCAATATGTTCAGAAAATACTGATTCACTAAGTAAACAAAGAACTCCTTGTTTACCAACATAAGCAATTTTACCTAAGTCCATATCATAAGAACCTTTCATCGTGGGGTCAATGATAAAATCACCAGTATAACAAATTGCTCCATCAGCAGTATTTAATACATACATAACACTATCTGGTGTACTATGACTTACTTTAATAGGAAATACACTATTAGGTCCAAAATTTATTTTTTTATGGGCTTTAATTTCAATAATTCGCTCAGATTTTATACCCTCTTCCATTAAAACAAATTTTGTAAATTTAGTTGCATAAATTGGAGTATCTTTTAAATCACGAATAAGGTCAGCTACACTGCCCATATTTTCATAATGTCCATGAGTTAAGAAAATACCTTTAACTCTTTTTTTATTTTTAACTAAATAACTAAAATCAGGAATTATATAATCAATACCATAAAGATTACCACTAGCATATTTTAAACCACAATCAAAAACAAATATATCTTTATCAACTTCTATTATATAGCAATTTTTGCCCATTTCATCTAGTCCACCTAGACCAAAAATTTTAATTTTGCTCAATTTACTCATCTCATTTCTAAATTTTTAAAAGTTTTAATTGCTAGTTAATTATAGCAAAATTCTTACAATAATGCAAATAAAAATCTTATCTCCTAAGAAATAAGATTTTAGTTTTAAATTGTTAGTTTGTACGGATTTGTTTTTGTTCCATCTCCACTCACTATTTTTACATCTGATTTTAGATATAGAACTGGACGAACCCGATATTCGTTATCAACGCCGTCCCCAGGACTGACATAGCCGTTATCGTACACATTAGCAGCATGGCTATCATTAGACACATACGGACTTATTGTCCACTGATAGTACTCACTATCCCATAACCAGTCATTTGTTTTACAATCTACATATTCACTATCATTCCAGTTATATAATTCTTTTTCTAAACAAGATGTTCTGTCTTTATTTGGTCCACCACTTGTTGCATAGCCATAATCACTAACATACATTAAGCCTACCATAGCATTTGTACTTGTTGGATTTGTACTATATACATTATCAGCATGTTCTTTTGAATAATATATTGTAGCTGTCGCTGTACTAGATTCATCGGATTTTAATCCACCTAAATACCATTTTGCTTCTTCAAAAAGATTTTTACTTATTTTTTTTATTCCTATATTACTAAAATCATAGTATTGATAATAGACAGTTGGTTGTTTTTCAAGTGCATCTCTTCCATAATTAGCTGTTTTTGTTATATCTCTATTCCAGTAGGCATCATTTAATAATTTGTTTAAACTTGCATTTTGCCAATTGTTATATGAATCATTACTTCCAGTGCATTCGCCTGTTTCATCAATTCCTTCATTACATTTTTCATCCCAATAGATTTCTCCTATTCCTTCTTCACGGATGATTTTTAGTCTTTTTTCACTCCCTTTAGTTCCACCTTCAACGTTATTCATTACTCCAATGATGCGCCATAATATTGGGTCGCCTTTTTTATGGATTAATGTACAACCTATATTATATTGACCATCAACTCCATTGTTACATGCTTCTTTTGATGTATATTCAACAAAATCGGTTTTTGATGTGCCATTATATCCATGATATATATCTGTTTGATATACTCCATTTCCGATATCTACATAGTTAGCTGGGTCTTTTCCAATATATCGGATGTTTTGGTCTGCTGTATCATCTACTGCTAATTGTGTTGTAGTTTCTGTACTTGCAGCTGCTGGTTGATTAGCTAACTTTGTTATTTTTTCTACAGCATTCTCTGGTGCTACTACTGTTCCGTATATGCTTATTTTTCCCTTATAACTTTTACTCATTTCGCTATCTGGTGTATTTTTATCTATCCACATTCTTAAGGTATATTCGATTGAATCATTACCTTCATTCTTTGGCCCTAATGTTCCTGTTTCTAATCGTCTTGTTTCATATGTTTTATCACCTTCAATTAATGAAGGTATACTAGCATATGTTGTTAATCCTACTACTGCTCCATCATTTAAAATTGTATCAATATTATCACTATTTATTCTACTACCTTCTGCTACTTCTTTTAAACTTTCTAAGTTAACATTATATGATACATAACTATCACACTCATTTTTTAAAGTAAATGTATATCCTGTTAAAGATTTTCCTTCAGCATCACTTATTGGATATGCTTTCTCTAAATTTATTGGACTTGTTGTATTCCCAGCTAACGTTTTATTTTCATATATCAATTTTAAACATGTTGTGTTTATGACATTTTTATCTTCTTGCACTTTAGTTGTTGTCCAATATGCATATGTTCCTCCAATTACTATTAATAGTACTAAACAGATACTTGCTACTGTTATATACTGTTTTTTTCTACTATTATTTACCTTTACATTTAATTTTTGACCTTTTATCACTTGTTACACCTCGTATTTTATTATTTGTAATTTTATTATAATTTATTCTTGAGGTATTTGCATTGGTCAAGAGAAAGTAGACAAAAAAGTAAAAAAAGAGGGGGGTATTTAATCTTTGTTATAATAAAGATGTT
>CANRCO010000055.1 GCA_947629125.1 uncultured Bacilli bacterium
TCGCCTAGACAAAATCTCATATCGCAAAAACCCTTTAAAACAAACAAAAATGAGAGCTTTCGCTCTCTTCAGGGGGTTTTGGTTGATTTACTCTCACCCAATTAATAAAAGAAATCGTAAGAGTAAATTGGCATTTCTACAATGCCATTATAATTATACAATGATAATATTTTTATTGTCAATTTTTTTCTTTAAAAAATTAGTAAAAAACTTTTTTAGTTGACAAAATAAACCTCATACCATTTTAAAAAACAATAAACATTCCAAATTTTACGATAATTGTCTTTGCGATTATTACGATGGTCAGCCAACAAATGTAATAAATATTCTGAATCAAAATATTTTTCACAATAACTAGTAGAAAATGTTTTCTTTATTTCGTTAAAAACATCATCTTCCTTCATCCATTCTCTAATTGGTACAGGAAAACCTAATTTTTTCTTTTTATAAGATTCATTAGGAATAACTTTTTTTGCCGCATCTCTTAAAGCAACTTTAGTATTATCTTTTGTTACTTTTACATCAAGTGGCAAACTACTTGCAACCTTAAACACTTCTTTATCAACAAAAGGTACTCTACCTTCTAGCGAATGCGCCATAGTCATTCGGTCAGCTTTTTGTAAGATATCTTTAATAAGCCAAAAATTAATATCAATTGCTTGCATTTTAATAATATTAGATTTGTCTTTAAATTCGTCATAAACTGGCTTAGTAATATCTTTGTTCTTCAATTTATAAGGCATTTTTAAAACTTTTTTTATTTCTTTTTCACTATAAACTTTGTTAACACCAATATAATTATCTTCTAACTTTTGGCCACGACGGACTAAAAAATTTATGCCTCTAACTTCCGGTAAACACTTACATATATTAGAAATTAAATGTCTAATAAAAAAGGGAATCTTATTATAAAATTTATAATCAACTTCTTCACGATAATAATTATATCCACCAAAAAATTCGTCTGCTCCTTCGCCTGATAAAACAACTTTTAAATCTTTACTTGCTAACTGAGCAACAAAATATAAAGCTACTGCAGCTGGGTCACTTGTAGGTTCATCCATATAGTACATAATTTTTGGAATAACTTGCATATATTCTTCCTTAGTAATTTTTTTACTAGTATTTTTTATTTTTAATTTATCAGTTAAATCTTTAGCATATTCTATTTCATTATATTTGGGAATATCATACCCAACTGTATAAGTTTTATTAGGCTTTGCTAAACTAACAATATAAGATGAATCTATTCCACTAGATAAAAAAGAACCAACTTCAACATCACTAAGCATATGAAGTTTTATAGAGTCTTTCATCACTTTGTCAATATCTTTTACATAGCTATCATATTTTTTATTTTTTTCATTGAATTCTAAATTAAAATATCGATTAATATTAATATCTTTATTTTCATATTTCAAAAAAGTACCTGGATCCAAACGATAAACTCCTTTAAAAAAGGTTTCAGTTGTTGGAGTAAAACTAAAAGACATAAATGGTCCAATTAAATCTTCATTTAATTCTTTATGAAAATCGGGATGTTCTAAAAAACATTTAATTTCAGAAGCAAACATAAATACTTTATCATTAAAATAATAATATAAAGGTTTTATACCAAAAGGGTCGCGAGCTAAAAATAAACTTTTATTTTTAATATCATATATAGCAAATGCAAACATTCCTCTTAATTTTTTAGGCAAATCATCATGCCATTGTTCATAACCGTGAAGTAAAACTTCTGTATCAGATGAAGTAGCAAATTTATGTCCAGCTTTTTCTAATTTTCTTTTTAATTCTAAATAGTTATATATTTCACCATTGAAAATACATACCAAATCATTATTTTCGTTATACATCGGTTGATTACCATTTTTTAAATCAATTATTGATAAACGACGATGAGCTAATGCAATATTATCATCTAAATAAAAACCTTCAGCATCTGGTCCACGATGTTCAATTTTTTGTGACATTTTTTTGATAATTGTTTTTTTATCTGAACTATTGCTAATAAAACCTGTTATACCACACATATTAATTTCCTCCTAAAAGTTTACTGTAAAAATTGTATTTAATAATTTGGTTACTAATTGCAAAATCATTAGCAACTTGAGCATTTATCTCATCAATATAATCTTGGGAAACTTCCTTATTCTTAGCCACAAATTTATTTTGTAATGACCAATATGAACCTTTATCACTTACCCAACTTCGATCAGAAAAGATTGCTAAACCAGGTGTATCACTTAAAATATCATGACCAATTAATAATCTCGAATCATAAGGTATATCAAATAAATTTAATATTGTTGGTAAAACATCAATTTGACTAGCAACTTTTGTTATTTTAATTGGTGTAGTGATTTGATTATTCCAAATTATAAGATTACTATGATTAGCTTCAATTATTTCATCTCGTTTATAACTACTTATTTCATTAATTTCATCAATTGATAAAGAATAAGGATAATGATCTCCGGTTAAAACTAAAACTGTATCATTTAAAATACCTTGTTTTTCTAATGATTCTATTAAGGTTGCTAAAGCTCTATCTAATTCAATTTGTGTAGCCAGATAAGCTTTAATATTATCACTATATTTTAAATCAGCAACATAATCTTTGTTTTTTAAAGCTATACTATTTGCACTAGATATTAAATAAGGTGCATGGCCACTAACTGTAATATATTGAGTCATAAACTTACTATTATTACTATATTTAGGAAAAGTAACATTAATCATATCTACATCACTAGGTAACCATTTACAATTAATTTCTTTTTCTAAACCATTACCACAAGCTAAATAACTATTATAACCTAAAGTTGGCATAGTTTTATGTCTTTTATAATATTTATAAGACCAATTATGATAACTGTTAATAGTATAACCTAATTTGCTAAATTGATTACCTAAAGCATAAGAAATTGTAGGTTGTTCATTTTTCCATAATTTTAAAGTTTCTTGACTAGGAATTAATCCAGTACTAGCTTGAAATTCTCCTCCGGTTGTACTTAAGAAAAGTGGCGAATAGTAATTATCAAAAACGAAACCATTATGAGTTAATTTATATAATGTTGGAGTCAAATCTTTATCAACAGCAATTGAATTAAATCCTTCTGCTAAAATAAATATCAAATTTTTATCTTTAAAATATCCCGTATACTCATTCTTTTTAGTTACAAGTGAATTTTGTAAATATTTAATCATATTTTTTTCTTCAGAATTTGTACTACTACTATATACTTTATCAAAATCAATATTTAATATATTATCTTCATATTCTTTTGGTTGATTTTGAACATCTTTATTTTTAGATTTATTTTGATTATTTATAATTTCTTCATCAAAGCCAAAAATTGCTCTTTGAATATCCAATCGAGAAGTACTTAGCAAACCTATTTTATTTACACTTTTTTCCATAGCAGCATTTTTATAATATAAATTATAAGCACTATATAATCTATCTTTATAAGGAATCATTACTAATATAGATACAATATAAATTAAAATAATTCCTCCAATATTATAAATAATTTCTCCAGTATTATATTTTTGAAAATTTATTTTATTTTTATTCAAAAGTAAAATAATTAAAGGAATTAAAATAATAGTAACTTTAAAAATATTTTTTAATAAATAAGTTATAGCAAAGCCACTAAAATCAATAGCTTGGTCTATTAAATCTATTGTGTGAAATGAAAAATACATATTAAATAAATCATAGAATATTATTTGAAAACCATAGAAAAATATAATGAAAAAAGATATAAAACCAGTTATTATTTTATTTGTTTTCTCATGAAATATATGACAAAATACATTAATTAAAATAGCAACTACAAAAGAATTAATAATAATATAAATTAAATTAATATCACATATCTTATTAAAAACAAAAAGTCTATTAGCTATTTCTAAATAAAATATCAAAAAGAAATAATAAAAAATTAAACTACATTTTTTCATTATAAATCACTCTCGTTTTTTATTATACAAAAAAAAGGAACAGATTGCTATTCCTTTTTAGATATTATTCTTCAATATGTGTTAAAAATAATTTTTTAACGATATATCGAAGGAGCTAAGATGTACAAATAATACCTGTGTACATAGTATTATTTTATTCCTTTTTCTATATTTTATATTACCTATTTTTGGAAGTTATAATTCGTTTAATTCTTCACTATTTAAAGCAATTCCAACAGTAAGCACATAAGCCAAGTAATAAAACCAAAACATTAAAACTACTAAATTAGTTAAACTACCATAAAATACAGAATAATGAGCAAAATGAGTTACATAAAACGAATAAATTAAAGTACCAATAATCCATGCAACTGTTGTAAATAATGCACCTTTATTAACATGACTACTTGGAATTTTTTCATCAGGGGCAATAGTGTAAATTGTCTTTATTAAGAAAAATATAATTAACCAAGATAATGGTCCTTTTAAGAAACTTACCATCCAAGTTATCTGTTGATTTATTACAGTATTACCATCTACGTAGTATATTAAATCAATTATTTTGTTACCAAAAACTGGAATTACTAACATAAACACTAGTAAAAGAATGATAATAAATGTCATTATAATAGATTTAATTTTCCGTGAAAAAAATGATTTTTGAGGAATACCATATATTTGATTAGATGTTACTATTATTGATGATGCTCCATTCGAAGCAATATAATAACCAACTAATAAAAGAATAAATGAACTAAATCCTAAATGTGTGTTAATATTATTGGTTACAAATATACTTGCAATATCTTCATTAAAAAATTTAGCAACAAAATTAAAGATAAAATCTAACGATATATGGAAAAAAGAAGCACCATAAGAAAGTAACGTAATAGTTGGAACTAAAGACAACACAAAGAAAAAAGCAATTTGACCAGGTAAGACAACCATTTCTGGTCGCAATAATACTTTTTTCAATTTTTTTAAAAACTTTTTTACCCTTTTTTTAATTCTTTTTATCATCATTTTTCTCTTTTTTAGCTTTCTTTTGTTGACGCATTTCATCAACTGATTCATTTATTGCATCTTCAATTGTCTTAGCATTATCTTTAATCATGCTATAACCAATTGCTACACCATATTCATAATCAATTTTATTAAATTCTTTATTTAATTTGTGAATATAATTAGTTACTTGTTTTTGAGAATAACCAATCATATATATTAAGAATTCATTTCCATCTGTACGCATTATATCAGTATTATCAATTTGCGTACGAATTAACACATTAGCTATAGCTTTAATTATTTCATCGCCTTCATCATAACCTAATGTATCGTTTATTAATTGAATATTATTAATATCAACAACTATTGTAGCTTGAGGATAAATATTATTTTTATTCCAATTAGCAATATTTTCATTTAAATAATTACGATTTTTTAAAGAAGTTAATTGGTCAATAAATTTCATTTTATCTTCTTTTTTAATTTTTTTAGCAATTTTAATTTTTTGAGATTTATGATATAAATACATAACAATTAGAACTAATATACCAATAACTATAAGTACATATTTAGCTATAGTTCCTAAGAATGTACCACTTTCCACTGTTGCACTATGATTATCAAGACCATTGTATACTAAACTTTGATAATCTAAAGTCATTAAATAAGAATTTAAAATTTTAGAAAAAGCATTATCATACTTAGTTTTAAAAACATATTCTTTATTTATATAATCACTATATCTAACACTATAATTATTTAAAGTATTTTTAGCATAATATTCATAAGCATTGGAATCCATAATTATAGTTTTATTTTTCTTAGCTATTTTTTTCAAATCTTTAGCATTTTGATATTCTTTAATTTTTAAATAATCAAATTGTTTTAAATATGATGCTAAAACACTATCTTCTTGAACATAAACAATTTCATTAGCTAAAGACCTCAAACTATTTACAGTCTTACTATCATCACTTGGAATAGCAACACTATATTTAATTGGCATATTTAATGTTAATTCTTGATAATTATCAGCTGAATTATAATATGCAAAATATAAATCAATTTTCTTTTTATCTAAATCACGATTAAATTTCTTTAAAGAATTATATTTATTAAAGTTTATTTCTACACCACTAAAATCACTAAAATGTTTTAAATAAACTGCAATTATACCACCATAATTACCACTTATTAAAACTTCATAAGGACTATTATTTACAAAACCATAATTATAATCCATACTAATCATTGCATCTAATTCAGTTTGGCTAATATTCAAATTTGTTAAAAATAATTTAAGTTCTTCATCATTATAATAATCCATGAATTTTTCATTTAACCATGTATTTAAATATTTACCTAAAACACTACTAAAATTATCATTATCTACTTGATTTAAAACATAGTTAGCTTTAATATCCCCAAAATGATAAATAATTTGATATTTTTCTTTTAAAATAGTATCTAAATATTCAACCATTGGAACCATTATATAATTTATATCTTTTTGTTTAGAAAAAGCATCTAATAAATCATTTTTATTCTCATATTGAACTAAAGTTAAATTAGAAATATTGCTCAAATAATCTGTAACATAAGCCATATTACTTTTAATTAAACCTATTTTTTTACTAGATAAATTGTTATAATCGTTAATTAATTCATGTTCTTTACTAACTAAAATATAATGATCGGCATATATTAATTTTTGATTATTATTTATTTCATTAACTACTGCTAAACTAACACCATTAATGGCATCACCATGATTAAAGGTTACAGGATTTAAATCTAAATCATAAGCTTTTTCAAAATCTTCTATAAAATCATAAAAAACTCCTTCACCATTATAGCCAAAAACATTTTCATTATTTAAGACATTTATATTTTGAACTTTTGCACTGTTATCATTAATCCAACGTTTTTCTGCTGAAGTAATTTTATTTTCATCTCTTAAAATATTATAAACTACTACACCTATTATAATAAATATAACAAGAATAATAACAGCTATTATTACTTTAGTTTTTTTCTTTTTCATAATTAATCACTACTCATTTTCTTCTACCGGAGTATTATTATTCCAAACGATATTTGGTCGGTTGGCATTTTTTGCTCCCATAATAGTAAACCCTTCTGACTTATCAGTTCCTTTTTGTGATAAGGTAAAGTTTATATCATATACTTTTTGAATTTTTTCACTAAATACTTCTAAAGATTGTAAAGCCTTGCTTTGAGCTTCAACTAATGTAATACCGTCAGATAAATTCAAAGATATATAAATAATTTTACCAGTTACATTAATTTTAACTGATTTAACAGAATCATCATTATCAAAGAAAGCCTGATAATCATTTTTTAAATCATTAGAGATTTTAACATCTTTAATTTCATCTAAACGGTCACCATAATTAGATGAATGATTTCCAATAAAGTATTTAACTGTAACACAAACAATTATAATGAAACATATTATTAATATTGTAAATAGCACAAATAAAATTCGATTTTTTTGCCATAAATTTTTAATTTTTTCCATATACTCTCCTTAACTAAGCAAACCTATTATACTACATTAAATTATACTTTGCAATTGACTAATTATTAACGTAAAATCAATACCTATGTTTTAAATGTTTTCAGTTATTATAGTGAATAGTTGTATTCAATAATGTCAAATTTTTTTGAAAATGTCAGTAGATAATTTTTTGAAAATGTCAGTGAAAGTGTAATATAAATATCAAACAA
>CANRCO010000056.1 GCA_947629125.1 uncultured Bacilli bacterium
CTACCTTAGGTTATTTTTTCCCTAAGCACGAACACTACAATCATCGCAGATTGTGTGAGCATGGACTTTCCTCTACAATAAAATATTGCAGCATTTGCCTAGATATTATTCATTTTTTCCAAATACTACTTTTTCTAAATTACTAATTCTTCTAAGAAGATCGACATTATTATAATTGCGATTAGAAGTATCTTCATCAGCTGCTTCTAAAATATTATGCATTTTACGCAATTCATCTTTTAATTCATTATTTTCTTTTGTTAAGTCTTTAATCTCTTTGTTTTGTTTTTTAACAAAATTAAATAATTCGGTATAATCATGAATAACCATATCTAAAAATTTATCTACATCTTTAGGATTATAACCACGAGCATCAACTTTAAATTCTTTTTCTAAAATTGCTTCCGCTGTTAATAATATTTTAGGACTATTCATTTATGTCACCTTCTTGTACAAATAATTATATAATTAACCATCTCATTTGTCAATATTAGCTAAAATTTCCCTGTTTAAAACCCGCTTTGATTCAAACATTACTGAACCATTTTTTAACTTATTAAGTAAACTATCAAATACTAAATCTAATCTAAACATTTTTTTCACCCATTCTAATTATACTAATATTTATATTTTATGCATTACTTTCGACAAAAGAAGCTAAAATTTCTCTTTACGTAAACTTACAATCAACTTAAAATTAAATAAAGAGTAATATAGCCAAAATAATTTTTATATAGTATAATAATTTTGGTGATTTATGTGTTATACCCTAATAATATAAAAAAACAATATCATAAACAAATAAATTACTCTAATCGGGGCATGGTTTTAGAAGAATTAATTAATAAAACTAACCATTATAATTTAGAAAACAACTTAGCTTTAATTTATAAAAAACCTACGCCTATTGGGATAGTAGATGTTAGTTTTAATAATAAAGGTAAACAAATTGATAAAGCCTATTTTAAAGAACCATCAACTTTAGATTATAATGGTTTATATAAAGGTAAATATATTGAATTTGAAGCTAAAGAAACCCTTAATAAAACAGCTTTTCCTTTAAAAAACTTTCACTTACATCAAATTAATCATATTCGTAAAGTTATTGAACATAAAGGAATTGTCTTTATTATAATTAAGATGAATAATTTAGTTTATTTACTTAAAGGCGAAGATTTTCTAAGTTATATCGATAATCATGAGCGAAAAAGTATTGAATATAATTATCTAAAAGAGAAAGGTTATTTATTAAAAGAAAATTATCTAAAAGGCTTAAATTTTTTAGAAATTATTGATAAAATATATTTATAAAAGGAGTGTACTATGGCAACAAGAAAAACAAAATCAACTAAATCAACTAAACCTACTAAAACTTCGCATGCTAAAAAAATTCAAAATGAAAATATCAAAAAACTAAAAAAAGAACATAAAGAAAAAAAATCAAAAAAGACTCTGATTTTTAATATTTTAATAATTGGGGCAATTGCTATTACTTCTCTTATTTTAATATTTGCCCTATTTATTATTATTTTCTCGCCAGATTTTGATAAAAAATTACTTTATAAATCAGAATCATCTGTTTTATATGCGAAAGATGGTAAAACAGAAATAGCTCGTATTGGTAGTGAAAACCGAGTTTTAGTTACATATGATGATTTACCGGAAGTTTTAGTTGATGCATTAATAGCTACCGAAGATTCACGATTTTTCCAACATAATGGTTTTGATGCCGCCAGATTTATGAAAGCAAGTCTTGGTCAATTAACTGGAAATAATGATGCTGGTGGTGCTTCGACATTAACCATGCAAGTTATAAAAAATACTTATACTAGTAGTGAAGCTGAAGGTATTAAAGGTATTATTCGTAAATTTACCGATATTTATATGGCCGTATTTAAACTAGAAAGTTCTTATACTAAAGAAGAAATAATTGAGTTTTACGTTAATAGTCAATGGCTTGGTAATGATGGTAATGTTAACTATGGTGGTATTTATGGAGTTGAGCAAGCTAGCCAATACTTCTTTAATAAATCAGTAGCTGACCTTAATTTAGCTGAGGCTAGTTTATTAGCTGGTATGTTCCAAAACCCTTCATTATATAATCCTTATCGTAATCCAAATAATGCTACTGCTCGTCGTTCAACCGTTTTAAAATTAATGGTAAGACATGGTTATATAACCGAAGAAGAAAAAGAAGCTGCGGAAAAAATTTCCGTCAAATCAATGTTAGCTAAAAAAGAAACAGCTAATTCCAATCCATATCAAGCATTTATTGATTATGCTATAAATGATGTTAAAGAAAAAACTGGTAAAAATCCTAGAGAAATACCTATGGCTATTTATACTACTCTAGACCCAGAAAAACAAAGTGTTTTAACACAATTAGAAAATGGTGAAATATATAAATTCCCAAATGACCAAATTCAATTTGGTTTAGCAATTACTGACCTTAAAGATGGTTCGATTGTAGCTATGAGTCCTGGAAGAAATTACGCAGTTCAAGGTACTAACCGTGCTACCGAAAAACATCAACCTGGGTCAACTGCTAAAATAATCTTTGATTACGGTCCTTATATTGAATACTTAGGTGGTTCGCCATACTCACTATTCTACGATGAACCATATCAATATAGTAATGGTCATAGTATTAGAAACTCCGATAATTCTTATTTAGGTTTAATTACGATGCGTCGAGCTTTAATTAAATCAAGAAATATTCCGGCTTTACAAGCTTTCCAACAAGTTATGAAAAAAGATAGTTCTTTAATTCCAAATTTTGTTCATAGTTTAGGAATTGATTATGGTAAAGACTTAGTTGAAGCTGCCGCAATTGGTGGTTTTGATGGTGTTACTCCATTACAGATGAGTGCTGCTTATGCTGCATTTGGTCGTGGCGGATATTACATTGCTCCTTATTCCTTTACTAAAGTTGTTTATTTAAATGAAGATGAAGAATTTAATTATAAACCAGAAAGAAATAAAGTAATGAGTGAACAAACTGCTTACTTAATAACTGATATTTTAGTTGAAGGTGGTCGTAGTGGTGTTGCTGGTACATTTAGTATATCTGGTACCGACTTTGCTGCTAAAGGTGGTACAACGACAATTGATGAAAGTGAAGCTAAGAAAAAAGGTATTCCAACTAACGTTACACCAGACCATTGGAATATAACTTATGACCCAGAATACTGTATAGCTATGCGTTACGGTTATGATAAAATATCTAAATCTTATTATTTACAAAGTAATGCTGGTGTTCGAGCTAGAAGAGCTATTATGGAAGCTGTAGCTAAAAAAGTTTATAGTAAAAATCAAAAATTTTCCAAGCCCAGTGGGATAGTAACTTCAAAAGTTGAATTTGAAACTATGCCAGCAATGCTTCCTAGTGAATTTACCCCTGCTAATTTAATTACTACCGAAATGTTTAAAGAAGGAAATGAACCAAGTGAAACTTCTCCCCGTTTTGCACAATTAGATGCTCCCACCGGTGGCCATGCTACTTTTGATGGTAAAAACATCAAATTAACTTGGACGGGAATTAGTAATCCTAAAGTTAATGACCAAGGTTGGTTACAATCTTACGGTAAAACTGGTTATGGTGATTTCTTCGCTAGTCGTTTTGCTCAAAATAGATTAGCTTATATTTCAGGAAGTATGGGAACTATTGGTTATCAAGTATATTTACAAAATAATGATGGTTCTTTAGTTAATTTAGGATTTACTAATGATACAAACTTCTCTTATACTGCCCCTACTACAGGAACTTATCGTTTCGTTGTTAAATCAGCATATTCAATATTTAAAAATAATATGAGTAATGGTTTAAATATTAGTGTTAGTGCAACAGTAGATAGCAATGTTAGTGATTGGGTTGGTGGTAATGAAAATAATAATGATAAGAATCAAGGAAATAAAAATCCTATCCCACCAGTTAATGACGATGATGTAGATGTTTCAGTAGGATTGCAATAGAAAAAAGGAATAAATCAATATTCCTTTTTTAAATGGTCTTATCTTTGCTTTTACAATATTCATTTAATAGACATTTAGAACATTCGGGATTTCGAGCTTTACAAGTATAACGTCCAAATAAGACAGTCTGATGATGAAATCTACTCCAAGAACTTTTTGGCAAGTATTTCATTAATTTTCGTTCAATAACTTCAACAGTATCATTTTTATTAGCTAATTTTAAACGTTTAGCAACTCGGGAAACATGAGTATCAACCGCAATAGTCGGAACATTATATAAATTAGCTAAAACGACATTACAAGTTTTTCGTCCAACTCCACTTAAACTTTCTAAATATTCACGATTATTAGGAACAGTACCATTGTAATCTTGCACTAAGTGTTTGGCAATATCAATGATATATTCACTTTTCTTAGTAAAAGTTCCTACTGGTCTAATAATTTTTTCAATATCTTTCTTTTCAGCTGTTGCTAAAGAAAAAATATCATACTTACTAAACAATTCTTTTGTTACTTGATTTACTCTTTTATCAGTACATTGTGCCGATAAAACTGTAGCTATTAATAATTCATAATCTTTTTGATAGTTCAATTCACATCTAGCATCAGGATACATTAAATCTAGTTTTTCTAGTACAATTTTATTCGCTATCATCTTCTAACCAATTATAATCAAATAATTCTTTCATATTTTTTTGATTATTTTTACTTTCTTTATAATTTGTTAAATGTTTAATAACATCTTGACTAGATTTAATTCCTTTTTTTTGCCATTCATATAATATTTTGTCAATATATCTTAAATTATTAACTCCATTATAAACTGCTTCTTTTAAAGCACAACTAATTAATTCTTCAGAGTAGCCTTTTTCAATCCAGGCGCTAATAATTTCATATTCCATTGAAGAAATTGTTCTACCAAATTCTCTTTCAAATTTTTGAAATATATTTTCTTGAGAATTTTGTTTCTTAGTTTTTTCAATATCAGCTATGATTTTTTGATATAAATTATTTAAAGATACAACTTCGGTCATTTTTTTTGATACGTCTTTTTTAGTTTCGATAGTCAATATTTTTTTACTAATTAATAAATTAAAAGCATTTAATATTTCTTTTTCAGCTATTCCTAATGAGCTAGCCATCATTTTAAGGTCAAAAAATTTATCTACTGAATTTTGAAAATATACTAAAATTAAAAACTCATTTAAACTTAAATTTAATTCTTGAGCCATTTTAATTAAATAATAATCAACAACAAATTTTGGTTTAGTTAAGTATTGTATTGAATCCATATTTTTTTACCTCATTTTTACTTTTTTGTCTATAAATTATTATATAACAAAAAAAATAAAGCAACAAGAAAAAAAGCACAATTTGTGCTTACATATAACGATTCATTTGTTTCATAACTTGATTTACTTGTTTTTGACTAGGCTTACGTCCCATACTACTCATCATTGCTTCAATCATTTTTTCATTAATCGGTGGATTCTTTTTCAAATATTTTTTCATAACGGTTTTACTAACTACAAAACCAATTATAGCACCGATAATTAATCCAATTAAAATCATTAATATATCATGAACCATTCATCTCACCTCGTATTTATTTTACTAAATATTTTCCAATTAAACAAGCTAAACTCTTAATTTACTTAACCAAAAGTAATCTTTATTTTCAAAATCACATACAAATAAGTTTTTATTACATTTTAATTCTTTAAAGAAAAATGGTTTTAAAGCATTAGTTTTTAAGTATATATATGTTGATTTAACATAAAGATTAGTTTTTTCAGCTAAATACAAATTGTTATAACAATGTTTATTTTGATAAACTGAATAAAAATCATGGTCTTTATATTTATTAAATATTATCTTTTTAATATTTTCTTTATCAATAGGTACCGCTACTTGTTCAAAGATATCTAAACCTACATTAAAATCATTTTTATTTAAAAAATAAATATTTTCAAAAATTCGAAATAAATTATAAGGATAATTTCTAGTTAAAATTGCTATTTCATCTACAATATTAAATATATAAAAATTACGCATATATCTTCACCTATTTAATTATAGCTTTTACCAAGAAAAAAATTTGTCGAATTAAGTTACTTTTCAATAAAATAATTGAAATTACTACTGTTTTGAGCATTAATAAGTGCGAAACGATGATTTAAAATTAAAATTCCTCCTATAATTACTAAATAAAATAATCCTACTGCAAAATATTTTTTCATTACTTTTTCCATTTTATTACCTTCTTTCAATATCATCTTATCATAGTACATTTGTTCGTGTCAATATATTTTTCAAACATTTGTTTGACCTTTACACTTTTTTGTGCTAAAATTAATTTAGGTGATGAAATGTGATAAATATAGTTAATAAAACTATGACAAAAAAACAAGAAGAAGTCTTAGATTATGTCAAAAAATATTCTGCTGAACATGGTTACCCTCCTGCTATAAGAGAAATATGTCAAGCTATGGGTTTATCTTCTCCTGCTACTGTTCATACTCATTTAAAGAAATTAGAAGAAGCCGGCTACATTAAAAAAACTAATAGTAAATTTAGAACAATTGAAGTTTTAGTTGAAAATGAATACTTACAAAAAGATGAAGACGTTATAAAAGTTCCACTATTAGGTAAAGTTACTGCTGGTAATCCAATTGAAGCAATTGAAAGACCAAATGAATTTTTTGACTTACCTGCTTTATTAGTACCTAAGAAAAAAGAAGTATTTACTTTAGAAGTAAGTGGTTCAAGTATGATTAACAAAGGAATATTTGATGGCGATTATGTTATTTTACAAAGACAAAATGTTGCCAAAAATGGTGAAATTGTCGTAGCTATGACTAGTGAAAACGAAGTAACTTTAAAAACATTTTATAAAGAAAAAGACCATATTCGTTTACAACCCGAAAACGATACTATGAGTCCCATCATATTAGATAATGTTACTATATTAGGTAAAGCCATTGGTTTATACCGTAAATTATAAAAACCCGAATTTTCGGTTTTTTTTATTTATTTAACCAATAACTATGTTTATAATCTTTTAAATAATAAAAATATTTTCTAACATATAGATAAATACGCCAAAAATGCTTATCTAATTTACATTTGACAGGATTAATAACTTCTCTTTTGGCCCACAGTTTTAAAGCTTCTTTTTGATATTCTTTATTTTCAATATATTTTTTAATAATTTTTTTAGGTACAAAAGATAATAGTACTTCTTTTTCTAATACTTTAAAAGTTACTTGCTTTTTATTTATTAAATCATCAATTAATATTTTTATTAAATTACATCCTAAATTAGTAATATAATAACTGCTTCGTCCTTGACGAGCATTTATTTCTAATATTTTAAAAGTTTTATCACGAGCATCATATTTCCAATCAATTTCTGCAAAGCCTTGATAATTAATTTCTTCTAAAAATTTAACAACCTTTTTTATAGCAGATTTATTATCTATTTTAAAACTATTGTAGCCATTTATTAAAACAGCAGCATTCCCTACCAAATTTTGATTATGTTCTTGTAAACCAATTTGAGCAAAAGAAATAAATTCTACTTGATGATTTTGCGAAACATAAACAACTGAATCAAATAAATGAGAATCATCTCC
>CANRCO010000057.1 GCA_947629125.1 uncultured Bacilli bacterium
TAGGAAAGATATTATATTTCTTCTTACTGACATTTTCAAAAAATTATCTATACTGACATTATCATAAAATTACTACACGAGAAGTTAATTTATAGTTGCTTTTTTTCATATTTATGATAAAATATTCGAGTTTGGAAAGGGGGAATTTAACAATGACCGGACAAAATTTAACATGGGATGAATGGTATGAAATAGCTAAAGAATACTATAAAAATCATGGTAATTGGTTAATTGCTGAAAATTATAGAACAAAAGAAGGATATCGTTTAGGATTTTGGGTTGTTAATCAAAGAAATGATTATCGTCATGATAAGTTAACTAAACAACAAATTGTTAAATTACAAAAAATAAACTTTGATTTTAAAACAAATATTGTCAAAAATCAAAAGAAACATGCCATGAATAATACTGAAAGTATTAATCAAAAATGGTTAGAAATTTATAATTTAATAAAAAAATATTACGAACATTATGGACATTTAGATATGCCAATTAATTTTAAAACTAAAGATGGAATTAATTATGATGAAGATGGTGTAAATACCTATTATTGGTTAGCAAATCAACGAAGAAAAATTAAAGAAAAGTCTTTAAATAATGAAAAAATTATTTTATTATTAAAATTAAAAATGCTAATCGAAATTCAAAAAAATAGAAATTATTCTAATAAAATACAGTTACTAGCTAAAAATAATATTGATTATGAAAAGTTAGATTTAAATGTTAAAAAGCAGTCGTATCAAGAATTAAATGCTAAAATTAATTATTTAAAACATAATAAATTACCTTTAATAGAAAATAATCAATTACATAAAATATTTTATATGAGTAATGAACAATTATTGGCGGAATATAAAATAAGTTTAGAAGAAATGATTTGTTATTACTATAAATTTGAAAAAAATTCGAAAACCAAAAGTTTAAATAAAAAAATGTAAGGTTGTATAAAAACATTTTGAATTTCCTTAAATATTTGATATAATACTTATGTTGTAAAAAAGGAGGGATTGCTATGGCAAAAAACGAAAATCGTAACTATGTTACAATGAAATGTACAGAATGTGGAATGGAAATACGTCCAACTAGTAAAAATAAGAAAAATAATCCTGATCGTTTAGAAATAAAAAGATATTGTCCTAAATGTAAAAAAACTGTAGTTTGTAAAGAAAAGAAATAATAGGAAGTTGGTAAATTATGAATATTAATATTAATGATATTAAAAATGGAATGACTATCATTATTGATGGTAAACTTTGTTTAATTGAAGAATTTCAACATGTTAAACCAGGTAAAGGTTCTGCTTTTATGAAAATGAAATTAAGAAATTTAAGAACTGGTGCTTTAGTAGAGGAAACTTATAATACGAATATTAAAATTGAAAGAGCACGTGTTGAAAGAATTCCAATGCAATATTTATATTCAATGGGTGAAAGTTATGTGTTTATGAATAATGAAACATATGACCAAATGGAAATACCTGCTGAAAAATTAGAAAATCAAATTAAATTTTTAAAAGAAGGTTTAGAAATTACAGTTACAATGTATGAAGGAGAAATTATTGGTATAACTTTACCTGAAAAAGTTGAATATGAAGTTACTGAAACAACTGAAGCTGTTAAAGGAAATACAACAAATAATGCTCAAAAAGATGCAACTATTGAAACTGGTTATACTATAAAAGTACCTTTATTCATTTCACAAGGTGAAAAAATTATTATTTCAACTAGTGATGGTAAATATGCTGGTCGTGCTTAATAAGAAATTAATAAAATTTCTTATTTTTTTTTGTTGTAAATTATCTTATTTTTTGTTATAGTTGATATAGTAGAAAAGAGGTATAAAATGGACAAAATAACGATTCGGGGGGGGGTTATTAAACCAACAAAGTAAAGGATTTACTTTGGTTGAGTTATTAGCTGTTATTGTAATAGTAGGAATTCTAGCAACAGTCGGAGTAATAGCAGTAACAAATATTATAAGTAATAGTGAAAACAAAGCTTTAGTAGAAGAAGGATTGAACCTTGCTGCAGCAGGTAGATATGCTTATGAGAATAATGATAGTTTAGCTGGAAGTGATAAAGTATGTATAAGCTTACAAACATTAAATGAAACAGGATATTATGAAAAAGGAAAAGATGAAGATTATGCAGGTTCAGTATTAATAACGAATAATGATGGAAAAATAACAACAACCTTTTGGATAAATAAAGAAAATAGTAAATACATTGAAGGAGCTAGCTTAACAGCAACAGAAGATAATGTAGTAAAAGAAACAAAATTAAAATACGAAAATAAAGAAAGTTTAAATAACGGTTCATTTTGTAATTTTAAAACAGATTCTGAAAAAAATGGAGTTAATGTTGGAACTAAAGACAACTTAGATGAATATGATGGAAAAACTCCAATAAGTATAACAGTAAATAATGATTCAGGTATAAATATAAATGTCCAAGATATAAATTGTACAAATGAAAATCCTGATTGTCCTAAAAAACCAGATAATAAAGTAACACCAACAATTGATCTAAAAGAAGAGAATAATTATGCAGTATTTTATGGTGATCCAGAACAAACAAGATATAGAATAATTGGAAAAGAAAAAGTAGAATATAATCAAAATAATAGAAAAACAGGAGAGTTATATAAATTAGTTCAAGATAGTTATGCTACAATAAAACAAGTAGGTTTGGCTGGTAATAAAGATCCAGGTGATAGTAGTTGGCGCCCAACTATGGGAGATAATAATGATGATTACAATGATTATACTCCATTTTTAGATGATGCTTATAGTTTTTTTTCACCAGTAATAGGTTGCCAAGAAACTTCAAAGGCTGAATGTATGAAATGGGATAAAAGTGGTTTAAATAAACTAATATTAAATGGTACACAAGAAGAATTAAATAAAGCCGGTAACCAATATAAAGTATCATATTATACTTATATGCAAAAAAAACTAGGTGATGAGAAACTCAATAAATTAATCGCTAATGTTTATTGGGAACAAAAAAACTTTAATACTGATGTAACTTCAAGCGATGAAACTACGGTTAAACAAGTATTAGATAGTTATAATTCTGTAACTAAGTCAACAACTCCGAAAAAATTTGGTTTATTATCTCTTAAAAACTATTTAAATGCAGGATGGTCTTCTTACAATGGTACTTCAAGTACTGTTATTAAACAAAATGATCAATCTGTAGTAATGGAAAATGTATCTTTTATATGTTTTAAAGATCATTATTCTTATACAAAAACTAATACATTATATAAAGGTCTTAGTGAAATGTTTATTGACATTGTACCTAGTGGTATTATTTCAACTGGCATTATAGATAATTATAGTGAATGCCAGCAATTATTAATATGTACTAACTATGACAATCAAAATGGCAATTTGTGGTCATCAAGAAATTATAGTACTGATAGTCATATTCGACCAGCATTATATCTAACTCCAGATGCAACTATTAATCAACCTGGAGGCAGTAATTTTGGCTCATATGATAATCCATATGTAATTACCTAAAAATTGAGTAAGATAAAAATATCTTATTCTTTTTTTATTTTTATATCGTAAATTTTTATCTTTTCGTTTTCATAAAATTATGGTAAGCTTAATATAGCAAAACAAAATAGGAGTAGGAGTGTGGAAAATGTTTTGTAAAAAATGTGGAACTGAGTTAAAAGAAGGTGTTTGTCCCAATTGTCAAAAATTAGAAAATAAAAAAGATATCTCAAATGATGATTTTGATTTTACTAAAGATATGAAATCTTCAAAAACAGTTTTTTTGGCTCTTGGATTTGTAATAATTGCCTTAGTTATGATTCTTATTTCAACAAAATTTATTTTTAATGCCAATCCAGTTAAAATAACAACTACAGCAATTGATAAGTTTAATAATGCCTTATTTGAAAAGCAAGAAGATAACATTTTTGATTTAATATCCAATCATTATTTTGGTACAAAAAATAGCGATAGTTTAGCTAAAATGTTAAATGATTCACAAAATATTATAGTTAATAATAAAATTAATATTAAAATGCCTGAAGATTTTAAAAATAATTTAGGATTCAGTGATGTAAATTTAAATATTGATTTACAAAAACAAAATGAAAAAGTATTAATTGATTTAAAATCTGATTTAGATGATCAAGAATTATTGTATTTACAAGGCATTTACACTAAACAAAAATTATTTTTTAAACTATTAGAGTCATCTTCTAACTATTATAATATTGACATAAGTAAGTATGTTAGTGAAAATGAATATACGGATGTTGATGTAGCTAAACTTATTACTTTATTTAGCGAAACTGTTGAAGAAAATATTAAAAGTTCAGATTTTAAAAAAAGTAATGCTAAAATTACTGTAGATGACAAGGAAATTAAAGTAAAAAAATATTCTTTACAATTAAATAAAGATTTAATGGAAAAATTAGCTAAAGCTTATATTAATAAATTAAAAGATGATGAAGAAGTATTAAAATCTCTTAGTACTTTAATTAATAAATCAGTTAATGAAACTAAAGATATACTTGATGATATAACTAAAAATATTGAATCTAACTCAAATTTTGAGGATATCTATTATGAAATATATGTTCAAAATAATAATTTAAAGAAAATAACCCTAGGAGAAAAGGATAATTCTATTGAAGTTACTATTGGTGATAAGGTAATCTATGATTTTTCTAAATTTATTGGTAATCCTTTAACAATAACGGTTGAAGATGAAAAAGTAAATTTTATTGCTAAGAATGAAGATATTAATATAAATGTAAATATTGCTGGTGAAGATAATAAAAAAGTTAATATTAGTTTAGAAGCTGGTAAAAGCAAGATTGATTTAACTGGAACTTATAATATAAAAGAAATTACTAAAAACCAAGAATATCAAACTGATTTAAAAATTGATTTAACAATAAGTTCGGAAGACAGTGAATTTACAATTCCAATAACTGTTAATCAAACAATTAAACAAGATGATGATTTAGAATTACCAAATACAGAAAATGCAATTGACTTAAATAATATGTCAGAAGCTGAACAAAAAGTATTCAATGATGAATTAGAACAAATGCCTATATATAATATATATAAAATATTTTCTAGTATATTTAGTAATAAAAAATTAGTAGATAATGTCTAATGTAGAGAAATCTACATTTTTCTTTTGCAATTATAAGCAAAATATATTATAATTTAATCATAGCAAAGTAGGGTGATATTTTTGAAAAAACCAAATAAATTATCTTTATTATTTACAGCTTTTCTTTTAGTATTTTCTTTATTATTAACTATTGGTACTACTTATTCATTATGGACTTATAATAAAGTTCAAGAATCTACTAATAAAGTTGTTAGTGGTTGTTTTACTCTTGAATTAGAAGAAAGTAGTACTATTAATTTAAATAATACTTATCCTATGAGTGACGAAAAAGGAGAAAAAACAACACCTTATCAGTTAACCATAAAAAATACTTGTTCTATTGATGCTAATTATCAAGCAATTTTAAATATATTAACAGTTTCTAATCCATTAGAGAATCAATACGTAAAATATAAAATTACTGGCAATGGTTATAATGGAAGTCAAACTGCCCAAACTATCGATCAATTACAAGCATATACTCGTGTATCTGGCGATCCTGGTGATAATGTTAAGGAAAGCAAAATATTATTTAGTGGAGCAGTTGCTGCTAAACAAAATGTTACTTATAAGTTATATTTATGGGTAAATCAAACAGCAGGTAATACTGAAATGAAGAAAAAATTTGAAGCTAATATTTTTGTTCGTTCATATCCTACTAAAATAACATCTAATGCAGCAGCTATTAATTTAGAATTAAATAGTTTAGATAGTGGTTTAAAAGAAGTAGCTCAAGTTGAAACAAGCCAATTAAAAGCTAATAATAGTTTACGTTATGTTGGTAACAATCCTTTAAATTATGTTAATTTTAACAATGAAACTTGGCGAGTAGTTGGTATTTTTGATGTTGATACTGGTGATGGTAATAATACATTAGAAAAAAGAATAAAAATAGTTCGTGATGAACTAATTAATACAAGCAGTTGGTCAAATAATAATAATTATGATAATTCAACTATAAATAATTATTTAAATAATGAATATTATAATACTTTAAGTGAAGCATCTAAACAATTAATAGCTCCATCAATAATTTATTTAGGTCAAAATAAAACTACTGAATTATCTGCTAATCAATTATATGCAAATGAAAGAAGCCTTGTTTCTAATTCAGTTTTAAATATTAATAGTAATGTAAGTTTATTATATGCTAGTGATTATGCTTATGCTGGAGGAATACTTTGTAGTGATGTTAATCAATTAAATGCAGCAAACTGTCCTAATAATTGGTTGAATGGTCAAGTTTTTTGGACTAATTCATCAAATGGTGAAAATGCTTATTATGTAAATAATAATCAAATAAGTATGGATGTAACCACAGCTAACAAAGCTATAAAACCAGCAGTATATTTAAAAAGTAATGTTGAATTAACTTGTGATAGTACAATTGGCATATGTGGTAGTAAAACTAACCCATATACTTTGAAAGGATAAGATATATGAAAAAGAAAAATGGTTTTATTGCAACATCTTTAATTTATTCATTTTTTCTAGTATTTTTAATGATTTTAGTTGGAGTTATGGCTAATTATTCTAATGACCGAATTCAACTTAATCGTTTAAAACAAGATACTAAAGAACAATTAAATAAATGTTCTATGTCACCAAATGATAGTGGAAATTATTGTGGGTAAGATGGTAAAATGTTCATTGATTTAACTAAAATACCTCTTAATGGTTTAGAGATTGATAAAGAAGTTATTTTTGATAAAAGTTATTATCAAAATACTGCAATTAAAAATTTAAAAGATGTTAATATTGAAGGATTAATTAAATATGATTATATTGGTAATATAGATATAGATTTAAAAGTTAAAGGAGTTATGACATTATTAGATGCAATAGATTTGCATCCAAATGATTATCCCTTTAATTTTATCATTCAGGAAAATTTAGAGTTAGATGAAATAAAAAAACAAAATTATTTTGAAAAAACTCAAAATTCTCTTGATATTATGGAACTTTTATGGCAAAATATTGTATTGGAAGTTCCGATTCGAGTTATCAGTGATGAAAACAAGGATGTAAAACTGAAAGGCGACGGTTGGCAACTTAATGAAAAACATGAAGATGAAATAGATCCAAGATTAGCTCCTTTATTAGAGCTACTTGATGAAGGGAAGGAGTGATATAATGGCAGTACCTTTTAGAAGAACAAGTAAGACAAAGAAAAATATGCGTCGTACTCATTTAAAAAAAGAAGTAGGTGCTTTAACTACTTGTAAAAAATGTGGTGCAACAATTCGACCACATCGTGCATGTACAAAATGTGGATATTATAAGAATGAAAATGTATTAAATATAGAAGAACAAGAAGCTACTGAATAAGTAGTTTTTTTCTTATTTTGTGATATAATTATTGTATGCCCTGATAGCTCAGTTGGATAGAGTGAATGCCTCCGACGCATTAGGTCAAGGGTTCGAATCCCTTTCAGG
>CANRCO010000058.1 GCA_947629125.1 uncultured Bacilli bacterium
TCTTCATAATATCAAGCCTCCTTTCTAAAAGAAAGTTGGCAAGCACTCAACAATTAAGTTTCCCTATAAAAATTATACAAAACATTTGTTCTTAATGCAATATATTTAAAAAAATATGACAATTCAGAAAACACACTTGCATATTGACAATATCAATATGAATTTGATATTTTTGTAAGAAGATGATAGTTAGTTATGAACCCTATAATTAGAAAAAGAAAAATAGAAGATTCAACTTAGTTAGCGCATTCTATTGCAGTTGTTTGGAATACAACGTATAAGGGAATTGTTGATGATGATTTCTTAAAGGGATTAATAGATCATGAAAAAGAAAGTGCTGAAAGATTAAAAAAATAAAAATTAATAATTGGCTTTCTAGATGGTAATCTTTCTAATAATTTTTATAAATATCTAGAGGGAAAGTTAATCATTTATTTAGAGAAGAATATATAGAATATATATATACTTATTTGAATTATAAAGTTGTCGTGCTCTCTCCTTTTAGGGCACCAAATTGATTGATACTCGAACTATAATAGTTCGAGTTTTAATATACAATGATTGAATACTTAAATCATTGATAATTATTATTAGCAATTAAATATAGAAATAATTAATTAAAAAATAAATTATTTTTGCCTAAATATAGGTTGGCGTAAATGATTATTTTCTGTTTTTTCTAAATATTCGACTAAACAGGTTAATTGGGGTTTAACAAAGTTTATATCTTTAAAATTAGTATCACAATAATTTTTCTTAGTGACTATTTTTTGAAGTTGTTGATAAATTTTTTCTTTTTTTGGAATACTTACTTTACCAACAAAACTGTAATTATCATTAATTTTTTCTGCTAAATAAGCACTAAACATTACATGATTGTCATTATTATTAAAACCAATGATAAAAAAATCTTCTCTTTGCCAATTTTTAATTTTAATCCAACTATCACTTCGAGTATTTATTTCATAAATGCTATTTTTTAGTTTGGCAACGATTCCTTCTAAATGTTCTTTTTTTACATTTTTAAATAAATTAATTCCTTTATTTTCAATATAAAATGTTTTGGTTAAATAGGGATTATTTTTAATTTTTTCTAAATATTTTTTACGAGTTAGTAAATCTTTTTCGACTAAATTAGCATTTAAATATAAAATATCGAAACAAACAAAATGAACCGGATTTGTTTTAGCTAAGTAACTAATCTTTTCTTTATTTTTTAAGTGTGCTCGCATTTGAACATCTTTAAAAGAAGGTTTATTATCTTTAAAAATAACAATTTCGCCATCTAAAATCGTATTTTGTTTAAAATATTTTTGCATATTTTTTAATTCCGGGTAAAGTTGAGTGATTTGTTCATTATGGCGACTTTTAATTATAAAAGTATTAGGTCCCACAAATATTAAAGCTCTTATACCATCATATTTTAATTCATATAGATAATCTGGACTATCAAAAGGTTTATTAATTTCTTTTAATAACATAGGTTCAAAATTTTTATTTTGCCAAAGGTCCATCATTTAGCTTTCAAACTCTTTTCTAAAGCTTCCATTAGATTACTAATTTGCTTTTTGTTTTTCTTTTTCTTAGCTTTAATTGTTTTACCATTTAATTTATCATCTATGGCTTTTTTTATGCTATTTTGATATTCGTCTTCATATTTTTGTGGTTCAAATTTAGCAGTCATTTTATCAATTAAAAGTAAAGCCATATCTAATTCTTTTTTCGTAACCTGGCTAGTAGCAGCATTTTCTTTTTTTAAAATTTCTTCTTCAAAATAAAGCGTGGTCATAATAATTTCATTATTACTAAATCGTAAAATACAATAATAAAATTTTGAACCAATGACTGTTTTACCTAAAGCAACTTTGTTAGTCTTTTTTAAAGCTTCTAAAAATAAAGAGTAAGCTTTTGATTTCTTTTCGGTAACTAAAATATAACTTTTTTCAAAATATTTAGGGTCAATTTCCTCTAAATCAATAAAGGAAATTATTTCAATTTCTTTATTATTTTCGGGTTTTAATTTATTTAATTCATCTTTGGTAAAAGTTAAGTAATCATCTTTTTCAAATTCATAGCCTTTAATAATATCGCTTTCTTTTAATTTTTCATTACAATAGGGACAAAATTTAACATATTGCACACGATTAAGACATTTTTTATGTAATTGATTAAAAGCTGTATCATTATTTTTAATTAAAGGATTTAAAACAATCGGAATACTTACTAAACCAAAAGATATTGTATTATGTATATTAGGCATAATTCTTCACCATTATTAGTTTGGAATAATTTTTCATAATTATGTGTTATTTTGTATTATTTAGATTATTGTGATAAAATATTACTGGTGGTTTTTATGTTAGAGTTAAAAAACTTAAATGTTAAAATAAATGAAAAATCAATTATTAATAATTTAAACTTAAAAATAAATGATGGTGAAATACATGTTTTAATGGGTCCTAATGGGGCTGGTAAAAGTACAATTAGTCAAGCAATTTTTAATAATCCATTGTATCAAATAAGTGGTCAAATTATTTTTAACGATGAAAGAATTGATAATTTAGAACCAAATGAAATCGCTAATAAAGGTTTATTTTTACTTAATCAAAATCCAATTGAAATTGAAGGGATAACTAATGCTGAATTATTAAGAACTATTTTATCGGACCGCGAGGAAAAAACTATTGATATATTTAAATTCAATAAAAAAATGGAAAGTATTTGTAAAAATTTAGATATTGACCGTAAATTTATTCATCGGGAAATCAATTTAGGAATGAGTGGTGGCGAAAAGAAAAAAAATGAACTTTTACATTTATGGATGCTAGAACCTAAATTTATAATTTTAGATGAAATTGATAGTGGACTAGATGTTGATGCTTTAAAAACAGTTACTTCTTCAATTAATGAATATTATAAACAATATAAACCTAGTATTTTAATTATTACCCACCAAGTTAAATTATTAGATTATATTAAACCCGATTATGTTCATGTTTTACAAAATGGTTCCATAGTGGCTAATGGAGATAAATCTTTAGCTAAAAAAATTGAAAAAGAAGGTTTTTATCAATTTAAGTCAGCTAATATTGTGAGTGAAGATAATGCAAGTGAATAATATAATAATAGATAATGATTTAACATCATTAAATAGTAATGAATATAATATAATTTATCAAAATAAAACAACTATTATAAATATTATGGGGAAAGTTTATATAAATGATTTTTCTAATAATTTGAATCAGCAAAACTTAACGATAAATTTAAAAGAAAATAGTAGTTTAATTTATAATAAATATAGCAATCAAAACTTAGAAGATTATCAATTAACAATTAATTCCTCAGATAATACTGAATTTAAATTAAATTTTAGTGTAATAGCAAAAAAACCATTAAATATTAATATTAATAATTTAATTAAAGGTAATAATAATGCAAGTACTATTCGTTTACGTATAATCGGAGAGCAAGACGTTAATGCTATAGTTAGTGCACAAGTATTAAAAAATACTAAAAACAATACAATTTTAGAAGACCTTAAAGGTTTAAATGTTTATGCTAAAAAAATAGCTATTCATCCCGAGTTGTTAATTGCAAGTGAAGATGTAGTAGCTAACCACTTAATGACAATAAGTAACATTGATAATAATGAATTATTCTCTTTAATGAGTAAAGGTTTAAGTAAAACTCAAGCTATAAATCTTTTACAAAAAGGATTTATCTATGCTATTCAACCAGATATTATAAAAAATAAATAGATGGAGGTGAAATTATGAATCGTGAAGATTTTCCTATGTTAAAAAATGATATAGTTTATTTAGATAATGGAGCAACTACATTAAAACCTTATTGTGTTATTGAAAAAACAACGGAATATTATGAAAAATATAGTGCTAATGCTCATCGTGGTGATTATGATATTTCTTATAAAGTTGATATGGAATATGAAAATACTCGTGATTTAGTCAGAAAATTTATTAATGCTAAACACAAAGAAGAAATAATTTTTACGAGTGGAGCTACAGATAGTTTAAATAAAATAATTTTTGGCTTTTTTGGAAAATATCTAGAAGAAGGCGACGAAGTAATTATTAGTATTAGTGAACATGCTTCCAATGTTTTACCTTGGTTTAAATTAGCTAATGAATTAGGTATAGTTATAAAATATGTTCCCCTTGATGATAATTTATATGTGACCATAGATAATTTAAAAAAAGTTATAACTAATAAAACTAAAGTAATTTCTTTAGCTCATATTACTAATGTTATTGGAGATGTTCGTCCTATTAAAGAAATATGTAAACTAGCTCATAGTATTGATGCTTTTGTAGTTGTTGATGCTTCTCAAAGTGCTCCACATATGAAAATTGATGTTCAAGATTTAGATTGTGATTTTCTAGCTTTTTCGGCTCATAAAATGTTAGGTCCAACTGGAGTTGGGGTTTTATATGGCAAAAAAGAATTACTAGAAAATTTAGAACCTACTACTTATGGGGGAGGAATGAATGAATCTTTTGATTCACCAGATGAAATTTATTTAAAAGAATTGCCGGCGCGTTTAGAAGCTGGAACACCAAATATTGCTGGAGTAATTGCTTTTGGTGAAGCCTTAAAATATTTAGAAAATATTGGAATGGATAATATTTTGGCTCATGAACAAAAATTACGCAAATATTTAATAGATAAATTAATTAAAATTCCGCATATAGATATAATTAATTTAGAATCAGATAGTGGCATTGTTGCTTTTAATGTTGATGGAATATTTAGTCAAGATGTTGCTTATTATTTAAATAAATATAATTTTTGTGTTCGAGCTGGTAGCCATTGTGCCAAAATCTTAAAAAAAGGAGTAGGAGTAACTAATACTTGTCGCGTTAGTATTTATTTATATAATACTGAAAGCGAAATGGATAACTTAGTAGAACTATTAAAAGATAAAGAAAAAATATTGAAAGAGATGTTATAATGGATGAAAATTTAAAAAGAGAAATAATGTTAGAAAATTATATGCACCCTTTAAATAAAGAAGTTGTTAATGATAATACTTATATAAAAGTAAATACTAATAATGAATCGTGTATCGATAATTTAGATATTTATTTAAAAATCGAAAACAACGTAATTAAAGATATAAAATTTATGGGTGAAGCTTGTGCTATATCAACGTCTTCAACTTCGATAATGATAAAAAATTTAATTGGTAAAACCATAAAAGAAGCTAAAGAATATATAACTAATTTTGAAAACATGGTTGAGGAAAAAAATTATGATAGCAATATTTTAAATGAAGCTATTGTTTATAATGAAATATATAAACAAAATAATCGTAAACATTGTGCATTATTACCTTATGTAGGTATTAAAAAAATCTTAGATAATTATCAATAAAAAAATAAAATCGTCTTTTTTTAAATAAACGATTTTATTTTTTTAGAACTTTTCTTTTTGGTGTATCTTTTATTTTAGCGATTTTAGTTCCACTATATAAATCATTATTTTCATTTTTAGTAAGTTCTAAAACATTAGAATAATGACTTTTCATATCACTTGGTAATTCATCAAAATTAACAGCAATTAATTGTGATAAATTTTCATGACCCTTATAAATTAAAGGAACATCAGCTATTTTAAAATAGATTTCATCATTAATATTTACTTTTTTAATTAAATACTCTGATACATTATATGGTAATTTATCTAATCTTCTTAAATCATCTAGATTCATATTCTTTTTATATAATGCATATATTGTTTCGTTATTCATTTTCAACCATACCTTCCTTTTGCTTTCTTATTATATCACAATAATATGAAATTTGAATAAAAATTATTAATTTAGTTAAAAATCTTGACTTTAATTAGGTTAATATTTATAATTTTAATTGAAAAACGTTGATGAGGATAATAATAAAATCTTAACTATTTAGAGAGTTCGTGGCTGGTGAAAACGAATTAGTTAAATTTATTAGTCTACCTAGGAGTGTAGTTAATAACTACCGGTTTTAAACCGTTATCAAAATTAAGTTAAATAAAGGATGGCACCGTGCATTAGCACTCCTTAGTTGTGGCATCCTTTTTATTTTTAGAAAAGAGGAAGATTTATGAGAGAAATTAAACCAAATACAGTATATCGACATTTTAAAGACTCGTTAGCTTATATAATAACTATAGCTAAACATAGTGAAACTAATGAAGATTTAGTAATTTATTGTTGCATAAATAATAAAGATACTAATCATCATAATGGAATTTATGCTCGACCTCTTACAATGTTTCTTTCAGAGGTTGACCATGAAAAATATCCTGATGTTAAACAAAAATATCGTTTTGAATTAGTAGAGGAGGAATAAAACATGTTAGATATTAAGTTTATCGTTGAAAATAAAGAAAAAGTTAAAGAAAATATTAAAAAGAAATTTCAAGACAAAAAATTACCTTTAGTCGATGAAGTTGTCAGTATTTATGAACAAATTAAAGCTAATAAATTAAAAAGAGATAATTTAGGTAGTAAAAGGAATACTATAAGTAGCGAAATAGGACTACTTATGCGTGAAAAAAAAGTAGAGGAAGCTAATAAGAAAAAAGAAGAAGTTGCTAATATTAATGATGAATTAAAAGTAATTGATGAGGCTTTAACGACTTTAGATAATCAAATGCGTGAAAAATTGTTAGTTATTCCACAAATGATTGATTCTTCAGTTCCCATTGGTAAAGATGATAGTGAAAATGTGGAAATTGAAAAATTTGGAGAACCAGTAGTTTTTGATTACGAAATACCTTATCATGCTGATATATGTGAAGCATTTAGTGGTTTAGATAAAGAAAGTGCGGGACGAACTAGCGGTAATGGTTTTTATTATTTAATGGGAGATATTGCTCGTTTACATGAAGCGATGATTGCCTATGCCCGCGATTTCATGATTGATAAAGGTTTTACTTATTGTATACCACCATTTATGATTAGAAGTGATGTGGTTAATGGTGTAATGAGCTTTGAAGAAATGGATGCCATGATGTATAAAATTGAAGGTGAAGATTTATATTTAATTGGAACTAGTGAACATTCAATGATTGGTAAATTTAAAAATCAAATTATTAA
>CANRCO010000059.1 GCA_947629125.1 uncultured Bacilli bacterium
ATGGAGCAAGACCTGATTCTTGGTTTAGTCATATTGCTGTAGAAGTACCAGGTGAAGAAACTTCAAACGAATGGTTAAAACCCGTATCTGATGAAGATTATAATGCATTAGATAATCAAATATAGATAAAATTATTGCTACTTTTAGTCAATGTATGCAAAATTACAAAATATATTGAAATTATTAGTTTTAAACGTTATAATTAATTTATCAAATGTGATGAATCAGGATGTAAGGAGCAAAAACCCTTTTGCAAACGCACCAAATTGATACCAAACTCGAACTTTTATAGTTCGAGTTTTAAAATTTATGCTAAAATAGTTATAGATTGAAATTGATATATTGTAAATTTAGAAAACATAATTGCTAATTTACAAGTCAATTAATTCTAAAGAAAGTGTGATTATATGATAAAAGTTATTAATTACCAGGATAATTATTCAAATATTATAGATAATGAGGAAAAAAATTATTGGGGAAAATGGGATAAAACATCAATAAAAGATTTAAAAGATAAATATGCTATTTTTAAAATAGTTTTAAAAGACGATGATTATGCTGGACACTTATATGGAAAAATGATTGGAGATTTATTTTACTTTGATGTTATTCTTATAAAAGAACAATATAGAAATCAGGGAATAGGATCATATCTGTTAAAAATTTTAATTGATGAATTAAAAAAATTAGATTGTAAAAATATTATTACAACGGCAGAATATATCGAAGATAATATTTCATTAGAACCATTATTATTGAAATACTCATTTGAAAAGATTATTGATATTAATGGATTTTGGGGTAGTATTTATCCTAAAGTGTATTGTGAAGAGTGTAAATCACGGCCTTGTAAATGTAAAGCAGCAGTATTTTTAAAAAGAATTTAATTGTCGTACTCCTTCCATAAGGGCACCAAAATAATTTACAAAAATGTCCGATATATTCGGGCTTTTTTTATGCCAAAAAATATAGGACAAAAAACATCACCCTAGTTTTTAGGGCAAATTTGGGCACTTTTTGATTTTTCTAATTATATTTAACTGACTTTATTTAAATTTAATTAATTATTTCAAATCTTATCTTATATTTTATTATATTTATAATTAAAAAAAGTTCTATAATTGTATTTATAAATAATAGATGCTATAATTTTAATGAAAACAAATGTAATAACTATAAATAAAAATAAATTAGTCAAAACAATGAATAAAAGAAAGGAGACAACCGTGAAATTAGAAGAATATAAAGCTGGAGAATATAAACAAGGAAATGGATACAAAGCATTTTTGCCAAGTAATGTTAATTACAACTGGGGTTGGAATGATACAAAATTAGATTCTTTATTATCAGAAGCTAATAGGCAAATAGGTGAATTAAATGCCTATTCATTATTACTTCCTAATGTTGATTTATATATTAAAATGCATGTAAAAATTGAAGCAAATAAATCTAGTAAAATTGAAGGGACTAGAACAACTATTGAAGAAGATTTATCTGATTTACAAGATATAAATCCCGAAAAAAGAGATGACTGGGAAGAAGTTCAAAATTATGTTAAAGCAACTAATTATGGTATTGCAAGAATAAATGAGGGCTTTCCAGTATGTAATAGATTAATTAGAGAAATACATAAAATATTATTAAGTGGTGTTAGAGGTGAAAAAAAGACTCCAGGAGATTTTAGATGTTCTCAAAACTGGATTGGGGGAACAATGCCATCTACAGCTATATATGTGCCTCCATTAGTAGATGATATGGCAGATTGTTTAAAAGATTTAGAATTATTTATAAATAACGAAAAAATTGATACACCAGATTTAATAAAAATCGCTATAATTCACTATCAATTTGAATCAATACATCCATTTTTAGATGGAAACGGTAGAATTGGCAGATTATTGATTCCTTTATACTTACAAAGTAAGAAATATTTAGATAATCCATGTTTATATATATCATTCTTTTTTGAAAAACATAGAGATTTGTATTATCAAAAATTAAATGATGTTAGAATTAATAGTGATATTATTGGCTGGATAAAATTCTTTTTAGAAGGAATAATAGAAACTGCTAAAATAGCTAAAGAAAAATTTAAAAAAGTTGTAGAGCTTACTAAAAAAATTGATATTCAAATATCATCTTTAAAAGTTAAATATGATAATGCAAAAAAAATAATTGATTATTTTTATGATGAACCTTATTCTTCACGAAAAAAAATATCTGAAGCATTAAAAATGCCTGAATCAACTGTTAATGGAGTAATAAATGAATTAAAGTCTGCTAATATAATAAAAGAAACAACTGGATATAGTAGAAATCAAATTTTTGTGTTTTCTCAATATGTAGAAATATTTTTAGCAGAATAATTTATAAAACGAAAAATCAATAAAAAATGTTCTATAAAAAATTATAGAACGAAAAAGTTAAAAAAATCGTTCTATAAAAATTTATAAAACAAAATTTTTAATTTTTATATTTTATATTTTGAATTGTAAAAGAGAAAAATAAATAAATTATGCAAAGGAAAAAGAAAAATATTATAGCTATTGTTATTATTTTATTGTTATGTGGAAGTATTGTTTTTACTGATTATTTAAGCAACAAATCATTTAATACTAATAATAGTAATAATATGCCAAACATGAGTGAAAATGGAAATCAACCACCAGAAATGCCTACTATCGCCTCTCTTCTTTATGAAGTTTGGCAATCACCCAAAATTACCTTTTTAAGGTAACGGTATATTATGATAATCATATCTATTTCCAGAGCCATCATATAATGTGAGCATATAATAAAAATCTCCACAATCATCTTGCATATAATCACATTCATAACCCCATTGAACTCCAAGATATTTATCGCCCATTGCTTTACACTCTCCAAATGTTGCAAAATCTGGTCTAAAATTTTCTTGAACAAATTTTTTTGGAGTACAAGTTTTCGTTGGTGTTTCAGTAGTCTTGCTTTGCGTATTTTGATTTGTTGTTGTAGTATTTTGTTTAGTTGTTGTTTTCGTAGTTGTAGAAGTGCTTTTAGAAGTTTCAATTTTTTTTGTTGTAGTTGTTGTTTGTTCTTTTGCTTCTGTATCTTCTACTGAGGTATTACTTTCTTTTTCTTGGTTAGTTTCTTCTTTAGGTTGTTCTTTAATTTCTTCTTTTTCTTTTACTTTTTCAACTTTTGGTGTACTTACCTTAGCTGATTCTTTTTTATCAAAAAATTTATCTTTTATTATAAAAGCGCTTATTCCTCCTCCAATAATGATTATTAATATTATAGTTAATATTATTATTTTTTTCTTTTTCACTAAAACACCTCTATTTATTCAAATATTAACGTGTTTTAACTAAAAATGCAACTAAAAAGATAAAAGTGTTAATGTACATGGAAATATCTCTAAAAGAGAAAATAAATATGCTAGATGAATTTTATAAAATATTAGTCAAATGATAGTTAAATTAGGACATAACTGTCCTGAACAACCAGTCTATAATTATTATTTAACAAAAAAAGCAGAAGGCAAACATTACTACGAAACCCTAACTGCATGTTCAAAAAAATATTAAGAATGTTATATAAGACGTAAAAATTTAAAAAAATGTCTATTTTCGTGATTTTTGTCGTGATATAATATTTTTATGAAAAAAAGTGTTGATAAAACTTAGATAGTCAATTTGTGTTAATAAATTAAATAGTAATTTGCAGATGGTATAATAATTGTGACAATTATGAAAAGAGTTGGTAGTTAATAATGAGAAAGTATATTAAAATTGATGGAATACATTGTGATCATTGTAAGAAAAAAATAAATGAAGCCTTATTAAAAAATAAAAATATATCTAAGGTTAAAATTAAAAATAATATCGCTACCATAGATTGTAATGAAAAAATAAAAAATAAGGATATTATTAAAATTATCAATGATTTAGACTATTTCACAAAAGAAGAATATATTAGTGATAATGAAAATAAACATAATCAAAAAATTAAATTATTCGAATTCTTAATTATCGTTATTATTGTACTATTAATAATTTACCTGATATATAAGATATTTGGTTATAATATTTTTAATGTGATTCCAACTATTGATAGTAATATTACTTATGGTATGCTTTTTGTAACAGGGCTTCTAACCAGTATCCATTGTATTAGCATGTGTGGTGCTATCAATTTAGTTGCTATTTATAGTGATAAAAATAATATAAAAAAGCCAATTTTCTATAATTTAGGAAGACTCATTTCTTATACATTATTGGGAGGAATAGTAGGATCCCTTGGTGGAATATTAGAACTTAATGATACTTTTAAAGGATTTATCATTATAATTGCTTCTTGTTTTATGTTTGCTATGTCTTTAAAAATGTTAGGAATTATAGATTTCCATTTTAAATGTTTTAGAAATAAAAAGAAAATTAAAACCAATAGTTCTTTTTTGATTGGTATTCTTAATGGGTTTATGCCTTGTGGACCTCTTCAAGCTATGCAAGTGTATGCTTTAAGTACAGGATCATTTTTTAAAGGGGCATTTTCTATGCTTCTATTTTGTTTAGGAACTATACCACTCATGTTATTTATTGGTATTTTATTCAATATTTTAAAAGGTAAATGGAAAATAATATTTAATAAAATTGCCTCTGTTTTAATTTTAATATTATCGCTTGTTATGCTTAATCGTGGCTTACTAAACTTAAATATTGATTTGTTTAAAAACAACAATTATGATGGATTTACTATTGCTAAATTGGAAGATAGCGTTCAAGTAGTAGAATTTGATTTATCTTATGACAATTATCAAGATATTATTTTACAAAAAGGTATTCCAGTAAAAATGATAATTCATGTCGATAAAAAATATCTCACCGGATGTAATAACGAGATTATTATAAATGAATTTAACATAAAACAAGAATTAAAAGAAGGAGATAATATTATAGAATTTACTCCTAAAGAAGAAAAAACAATTACTTATACTTGTTGGATGAATATGATAAAAAATACAATTAAGGTAATTGATGATAAAGATTATTTTAAAGGAATTGAGTGAAATGAAAAAGTTAGTTTTATTGGCAGTTTTATTTATAGGTATATTTGAATTAACAGGTTGTGGTAATGTTACTCAAGAAAAACAAAAAAGTGATTCAAATGCTCCAGCTGGATTAAAAGAAATTACTGGGAAAATTTATCAAGCTGAAACAAATGAAGATGGTAATATTGTTATCAGTAAAGATAAAATAACTGAAGAAGTTAGTTACTATAGTTATGAATATGATGGTGTAATAATTGGTCTTTTGGCAGTAAAAGATGAAAATGGGAAATTTCATATAGTTATCAATACTTGTCAGTCTTGTGGAGGAGCACCTTATGCTTATTTTGTTCAAGTAGGAAATAAAATACAATGTCAAAATTGTGGAAATACTTTTTTGATTACTGAACTTGATAATTTAGAAACAGGTGGATGTAATCCGATAGGTATTGAAAATTTAAAAGAACAGGATGGTAAGTTTATTATTGACCATGAACAAATAGAGCAATATAAAGATAAATTTGAAAATTGGAAAGGACCTACTAACTAATAAATTACAATATTATTTCAAAGAAAAAAAGTAAAAACATATTAAAATAAGTATAAAAATATGGTAAAATTATATTGGTGGTTTTTAATGAATTTTACTCAAGGATTAACTTTACTTTCTGAAGAAAAAGTTTGGGGAGTAAATGGTGGAAGACAATTAGATGTATTAAAAAAATATGGAACAACATCTGCTATAACAGATTTAGTGATATTGACAGGTGGCTATTGTGAAGATACTTGTACTTATATGGCACCTGATGATGGCAGTTTGAAAGGTCGTACAGGTTTTTGTTATACACGATCTTCTGATGGCGATGGGGATGTTCGGTGCGTAAAACAAGATGGTGAAAGTTGCTCTATGTATCAATATAAACGCAATGGAGCCATCCGCCCAGCTTTGCAATCTTCTGTAATCTTTGACTTAATCTACCCGAATAGAGTGAGGGGGTACAATGGAGCTGAAGAAGTTGAGTATGGAGAATATCCACAATATGCTCCAAATTTTTATGTACAAGAATTATTAGAGCAAGAATTTATAAAAGGATACTTACATAAAACAGGTAAAATTTATACTTTTGATTCAACAGCTTATGATAATTATTCACAATATTTTCAACCTGTTACTTATGATGAATATGAATACGAAGGGAAAAAATTCATTAGAATTGAAGCAAGATCTGATTATGGAGATCATAGCTATTTTAGGTTATCAAATGGTGGAAAATATATGAATGGAGATTATGTTTGGGTAGAAGTTTCTCCTGTTATATGGTTAGTTGATGCTAGAACAAAAACTTTATTATCAAAAAGAGGAATTTTGTCTGGAATAAGATTTCATACAGACGATAGAGATTATAATGGAGATTTTTCAACAACAGATATGAAAGAATATCTAGATAAATATATGTTGAAAGATTTAACTCCATCTGCATTATTAAAAGATATGACTCCTGAAGAAAAAACAAAATATGAAGAACAAAGAAAAGAAGCCGAAAAGAGAAGAAATCCTTATGGATTAAATTTCAGACAAGTTAGTGAAGAAGAAATTATTAAGGGTGCAATTGAAAGTGGAGTAGCTGTATTTTTACATGGTGCATCAAGTGAAGGAAAAAGTGCAAGAGTAAAACAAATTGACCCTGATAGTGTCATTATATATTTGAGAAATGCAACACCTGAAAGTTTAAATGGTAAAAGTGTTTATAATTCTGAAAAAGGTGAAATTATTGATGTTAAGCCTACATGGTTAAAAAAATTAGAAGCTAAATGTGAAGCAGAACCAGATAAACTACATATAGTTTTCTTTGATGAAATAACAAATGCTTTGCCTAGTATTCAAGGAATGGCTTTTAATATTGTTTTGGATAGAGAAGTAAACGGAATGTGGCAATTACCAAAAAATGCAAGAATTGTTGCTGCCGGAAATGAAATGAAAGATTCTTTATCAGCAAATCAATTAGCAGAACCATTATTTAATAGATTTGCTCATGTTTATATCAAAAC
>CANRCO010000060.1 GCA_947629125.1 uncultured Bacilli bacterium
TAGAATACCTCCGAAAAAACTTAGTAGGTGAAATACATGAGTAGCCTAAAGAAATTTGATTATCGAATCAAAGATAATCGTAAACGTAATATCTTTTTGTGTGGAATAATTTTAGTAATAGTAACAATAGTTGGAGTAAAACTATATCAAAGTAAAGCAGAATTTACTGGAACATCTAGTGAACTAAATTTAGCAAATGGTAGTGTTGTAATTCCTGGTACTTATTATTTGAAAGAGTTAGCTAAAACAAGTAAAGAATTAATGTATGACGAAACAATAGACAACAACTTAAGGTACATAGGAAAAGACCCAAATAATTATGTTGACTTCAATGGAGAATTATGGCGCATCATTGGAGTTATGAATAACATAGATGATGGAACAGGCAAAAAAGAAAGCCGTATCAAATTGATAAGAGATGAAACATTAGGAGAGTTTAAATGGGATAATAAACAAAAAGGAGTAGGTTCGTCTGTTGATGAAAAAGGAAGCAATGATTGGTATGATTCTCAGCTTATGATGATGCTAAATCCAAAAGAAGTAATAGAAGAAAATTGGCAAAATCAGGAATCTAAGAAAAATTATAAAATAAATACAGATGACACAGTAACAGATACAGAGGGACATGTTATTTTTAAAAAAGTAGGAAGTTATTATAATCGAACAAATGGTTTTAAGCCAGCTCAAGCAACTACAACAAATTTTACAGAAGAAGAAATAGATTTTAGCAAAATTGGTTTAAAAGATGAAAGTAAAAAATACATAGATAAAGTTAAATGGCAATTAGGTAGTATGAATTGGAATAGTCATATTCAAGCAACTAATGATGAATGGTACGATGCTGAAAGAGGGACTAATGTTTTAGATAATCGTCCTGCAACTTGGGTTGGTTATGTTGGTTTAATGTATCCCAGTGACTATGGTTATGCAACTAGTGGTGGAGAAAAAACTGATAGAAAAACTTGTTTAGAAAATCCTATTTATATGTGGGGATTAAGTAATAGCTATAATATTGATGAAAATCCTGATTGTCGTAATAATGATTGGTTGTACAAAAATGAGCAATATAAATGGTGTATTACTCCAATGATTAATGACTATTATGATGCTATGGATGTATATGGTGATGGACATATGAGTTCTACATCTTCGCGTTTTGTAGCATATGTTTATCCAGTTGTATATTTAAAATCATCTATTAAAATAATAGATGGTACTGGTTCAAAAGAAGATTCATTTCAACTAGAATAAAACCACATTGCAATTTTTTTTAAATGTTATATAATGAATTTATATTTAATTAAACAGGTGGTATTTATGTCTAAGATAATTATGATAAAATATGGTGAATTATCAACTAAAAAAGCTAATATTAATTATTTTTTAAAAACTTTGAAAAACAATGTTAATAAAAAATTAGAAAGTTATAATTGTACAGTCTTTTATGATAAAGGTCGTATGTACATTAAAAATATTAATGATAGTGATTTTGATAGTATCATAAAAAAATTACAAACAATCTTTGGTATTCATGAAATAGTAGTTGGTTATGAATATGATTCTTTAGATTTTGAACAATTAAAAAATAATGTTTATGAGTTAGTTAAAAATAAAGAATTTAGTACTTTTAAAGTAAGTACTAAACGAAGTAATAAACATTATGAATTAAATAGTATGGAAATTAGTAGACTAGTTGGGGCACACTTATTAAAAAATATTCATCATATAAATGTTGATGTTCATAACCCTGAAGTTGTAATAAATATTGAAATTCATCATGATAATAGTGTAATTTATTTTGATAAATACTCAGGTTTAGGTGGTTATCCGGTTGGGACTTTAGGTAAAGGTTTACTTATGCTTAGTGGAGGTATTGATTCTCCAGTTGCTGGTTATTTAGCAATTAAAAGAGGTGTAAATATTCATGCAATTTATTTTGAAAGTCCTCCTCATACCAAAATTGATGCCAAAAACAAAGTAATTGCTTTAGCTCGGAAATTAGCAATCTATAATAATGGAGTAGTTAATTTACATATCATTAATTTTACTAAATTACAAGAAACAATTTATAAAGAAGCTCCCAATGATTATTTAATTACATTAATGCGTAGATGTATGTATCGAATTAGTGAAAAAATAATGCAAAGTTTTAAAGGACAAATTATAATTAATGGCGAAAGTATTGGTCAGGTGGCTAGTCAAACCTTAACAAGTATGAGTGTTATTAATAAAGTTGTATCAACTCCAGTTATTCGCCCAGTAGCATGTTTTGATAAAAATGAAATTATTAATTTAGCCAAAAAAATTGATACATATGAAACAAGTATTTTACCATTTGAAGATTGTTGTACTATTTTTGTACCAGAACATCCTGTAATTAATCCAGATATTAATAAATGTTTGGAATATGAACAACTTTATGATTATGAAACTTTAATAAATGAATGTATAAATAATCATGAAATACTAAAAATTAGTGAAAATGAGCAAAAAAAATTTCAAGATATATTATGATTTCTCTTGAAAACTAGCACAAAATGTATCTTTTTTCTTTTTGCTTAAAAAACCACTAACTTTAATACTTGCCAATTTACATTTGTTATCAGCTTCATCATAGTAAGCACAGTTTTTAACAGTGCAATTAATATCTTGATTATAATATAATTTATCCATAAAATTCACCCATTATTAATATGAATAAAATTTAAAAAATTATACATAATAACAATAGGTGATAAAATGCAACGTAATATAAATTATCATTATAAATCTTTTGATTTTAGCAATATAGAAAGTTTAGATAAAAAAGTATTTGAATCTTTTAATGAATATGGCTATAATTTAGATTGTGTTAATAAAAGAGTAATTGATAATGAAAAAAAGGCGATAAAAAGTATGAATAATAATGTAAAGGCTCATAATATTAAAGAAAAAAATTAGTATTATGAGTTTTTTTTTGGTACAATATTCATGAGGTGAAATAATGAAAATATTATCAATTAATTCTGGCAGTTCTTCATTAAAATTTTCTTTATTTGAATTACCAGAACAAAAAAATTTAATAAGTGGTTATTTTGAAAGAATAGGTTTAAAAAATAGTTTTTATACAATTAAATTTCAAAAAGAAAAATATGAAACAAAAATAGATTTAGAAAATCATGAACAAGCTTTTAAAATTTTAGTTGATGAATTATTAAAATATAAAGTTGTAGATAATTTAGAAGAGATTAAGGGTGTTGGTCATAGAGTAGTTCAAGGTGGCGAATATGATAAATCGGTAATAATTGATGACGTTGTATTAAATAAAATTGAAGAATATTCAAACTTAGCTCCATTACATAATCCTGCTGCAATTGTAGGAATAAAAGCTAGTAAAGAAGTTATTCCTAATGCTAAGCAGGTAGCAGTTTTTGATACAGCATTTCACCAAACAATTCCTGATTATAATTATATTTATCCAGTTCCTTATGAATGGTATAAAAATTATAATGTTCGTAAGTATGGTTATCATGGAACTTCACATAAATATGTATCTCAAAAAATGAATGAAATTTTAAATAAAGAAAATACTAAAATAATAACTTGTCATATTGGTAGTGGTGGTAGTATAAGTGCTATAGTCGATGGTAAGTGTTTAAATACATCTATGGGATTAACTCCTAATGCTGGTATAATGATGGGGACTCGTTCTGGTGATATTGATGCAACAATTATTCCTTATATTATGAATAAAACTAATCAAAGTATTAGTGAAATTGAAACAATTTTAAATAAAGAAAGTGGTATTCAAGGTATTGCTAAAATAAGTAGTGATATGCGTGATATTAAACAAGGTATTAGTGAAGGTAACGAAATGTGTAAATTAGCATTTAAAATGTATTCACGGCGAATTATTGATTACATAGCAAAATATTATGTAGAAATGAATGGTTGCGATGCTATAGTCTTTACTGCAGGAGTTGGTGAAAATGCTGGATGGGTTCGTAAAGAAATTTTAAATGGTTTACAAATTCTTGGTATAGTTATAGACGAAGAAAAAAATAAAACAGCTGGTGAAACTATATGTATAACTAAAAAAGAAAGTAAAATACCAGTTTATGTTATTCCAACTGATGAAGAGTTAATGATTGCTAATGACACTTATAATTTAATATAGGAAGTGATTACGATAAATAATACAATTATAAAAAAAATATATAAAAAAATAAAAAATGCTGAAGTAATTACTATTGCTCGTCATATTGGTCCAGACCCTGATGCGATTAATAGTCAAATTGCTTTAAGAGACTCAATTAAAAAAACATTTCCTAATAAAAAAGTATATGCAGTAGGTAAAAGTGTAGCTCGCTTTAAAAAATATGGAACTTTAGATAAAACTCCAGATGAATTATGCTTACTAATAACTTTAGATGTGCCTAATGTAGCTCGTATTGATGAATTAGAAAACATTAATTATACAGAAATTATTAAAATAGACCATCATCCTAAAGAAGATATTCCATCAACTATTGATTGGACTGATACCTCAGCAAGTAGTACTTGTCAAATGATTGCCGAATTACTTTTAAATACTAAATTAGTTTTAGATAGAGATATAGCTAGTAATTTATTTTTAGGCATAGTTTCCGATAGTGACCGTTTTTTACTATATTATACAACTGCCAAAACTTATAAAATTGTTTCTCAATTAATTGAACAAACAAAATTAGATTTTACGCCACTTTATAAAATGTTGTATGAAAGACCTTTTAATGAAATTAAATTTAAAGCTTATATAACTAATAATTTAACTATTAATGAAAATGGTTTGGCTTATATTAAATTAAATCAAGATGTTTACGAAAAGTATCAAGTTGATTCATCAACAGCATCCAATATGATTAATGATTTTAATTATATTGATGAAATAATAGTTTGGACTTTTATTTCGTATGATGAAAAAACTAAACTTTATAAAGTTAGTATTCGTTCACGTGGCCCAATTATTAATAATGTAGCTAGTAAATACAATGGTGGAGGGCATATTTATGCAAGTGGAGCACGAATCCAAAATGAAGAAGATATTCCTAAATTATTAGAAGATTTAAATAACTTATGTATAACATATAATGAATCAAAAAATAATTGACGAACAAAAGTATGTGTGTTAAGATTTTATTGTGATGTAAGATGAAAATATTAAAATATACGAAAAAAAATAAAAATCAATATTTATTAACTTTAGATGATGCTAAAGAAATAACTTTATATGAAGATATTATTTTAAAATATAATTTATTATTAACTAAGAAAATTACTAATTTAGATTTAATTCTACAAGAAAATAAAAAATATGAAAGTTATTATCTTCTTTTGAAAAAACTAAATTATAAAATGTTAAGCATTAAACAAGCTAAAGAATTTTTACAAAAACAAGGTTATACTGATTTAACGGTAATTGACCGTTTAAAAAAAGAAGGGTATTTATCAGATGATTTATTTTTAAAAAGTTTTATTAATGACCAAATAAATTTAAAAATCAGTGGACCAATTAAAATAACTAATGATTTAGTAAAATTAGGTATAGCTAAAAATAAAGTTGATGATTATTTAAAGACAATTGATAATAATATATGGTTAGAGAAAATTAATAAATATTTAAACAAAAAAATAAAAAGTAATCGTAGATATAGTATTAATAAATTAAAACAAAAAATACAAATAGATTTACATAATAAAGGTTTTATGGAAGAACAAATAACAACTTGTTTAGCAAATCTTGATTTTCCAGATGATGACGAAATATTAAAAAAAGATATGTTAAAAATAAAACAACAATTATTAAAACAACAATTAGATAATAAAAAAGAATTAAATTATAAATTAAAACAAAAATTATTAGCAAAAGGTTATTCTTATGACCAAATTAATACTATAGTTAATGAAGAAATTTAAATACTTAAAAAGAGGAGTGGTTTTTAATGAAAAGAATATTAACTGGTTTAAAACCAAGTGGTGAACTTACTTTAGGTAGTTTAATTGGTGCTATTAAACAATGTGTTAGTTACCAAAAGGATTATGAATCAATTATTTTTGTTCCTGATTTACATGCTATAACAGTTGAACAAGACCCTAAAGAATTAAAGATGCGAATTAAAAAGAATGTGGCATTATATTTAGCTTGTGGAATAGACCCTGAAAAAAATATTATTTTTTTACAATCAGAAAATGTTTATCATGCTAATTTATCTTGGATTTTAGAATGTAATACTTATATGGGCGAAGCTAGTCGGATGACACAATTTAAAGATAAATCTAGTAAAAAAGAAAATGTAAGTGTTGGTCTATTTACTTATCCCATATTAATGGCTGCTGATATATTGCTTTATGATGCTGATTATGTTCCAGTTGGAATTGACCAAAAACAGCACGTTGAATTAGCTAGAGATATTGCTAATCGAATTAATAATCGTTATGGTAATATTTTTAAAGTACCAGAACCTTTGATTCCTGAAGTTGGAGCAAAAATTATGGATTTGCAAGAACCAACTAAAAAAATGAGTAAATCTTCTGATAATTACAAAGGAACTATATTATTATTAGATAGTGAAAAAGATATTCGAAAAAAAATTGCTTCTGCTGTAACTGATAGTGAAGGTAAAGTTTATTTTGATAAAGAAAATAAACCGGGGATTTCGAATTTATTAACTATTTACTCTTGTTTAAGTAATTTATCAATAGAAGAAGTTGAAGATAAATTTAAAGATTATAACTATGGTAATTTAAAAAAAGAAGTTGCTGATATAGTAGTAGAGAAATTAACAGAAATTCAAACTAAATATGAAAATATTATAAATAGTAATATGATTGATGAAGTTTTAGATAAAGGTAAAAATTTAAGTATCAAAATGGCCCAAGCTAAATATGAAAAATTAAAAGAAAAAGTAGGTTTAACAAGATAAACCTATTTTTTTAATAATTAATAAATAAAAAACAACTAGCATTAATTGAGTCTGTAAATAAATCTGTGTAAATAAAAAATCTTTCCATGATAAAATAAAAGAAATGGAGAGATTTTTATTAT
>CANRCO010000061.1 GCA_947629125.1 uncultured Bacilli bacterium
GTATCAGCTGCAGATGGTCCTATGCCTCAAACACGTGAACACATTTTATTATCACGCCAAGTTGGTGTACCTAAAATCGTTGTTTACATGAACAAATGTGATCAAGTTGATGATCCAGAATTATTAGACTTAGTAGAAATGGAAATTAGAGAATTATTAGGCGAATATGATTTCGACAGTGATTGTCCAATTATTCGTGGTAGTGCTCTAAAAGCTCTTGAAGGAGACGAAAAAGCTGTTCAATCTATTAAAGATTTAATGAAAGCAGTTGACGAATATATTCCAGCTCCTGTTAGAGATACTGATAAACCATTCTTAATGAGTATTGAAGACGTATTTACTATTTCAGGACGTGGTACTGTTGTTACAGGACGTGTTGAACGTGGTAAATTAAATCTTAATGATGAAGTTGAAATCGTTGGATTAAAAGAAACTAAAAAGACAGTTGTTACTGGTATTGAAATGTTTAGAAAATCACTTGACTTTGCTCAAGCTGGTGATAATGCTGGTGCATTATTACGTGGTATTGCTCGTGAAGATGTTGAACGTGGACAAGTACTTGCAAAACCTGGAAGTGTTACTCCACATCACAAATTTAAAGCAAGTGTTTATGTATTATCTAAAGAAGAAGGTGGTCGTCATACTCCATTCTTCTCAAACTACAGACCTCAATTCTATTTTAGAACAACTGATGTTACAGGAGTAATCGAATTACCTCAAGGTGTTGAAATGGTTATGCCTGGTGACAATGTTGATATGTCTGTTGAATTAATTGCTCCAGTTGCCTTAGAAAATGGTACTAAGTTCTCTATTAGAGAAGGTGGCCGTACAGTAGGTGCTGGTGTAGTTAGCGAAATTATTGAATAAAAAGGAATGCTAAAAAGCGTTTCTTTTTTTAACTAAAGGAATGATTATATGGACAAATATGTATTAAGTCGCATCTTCTTTGATGCTTATAATGATATACTAGAAGCAAGACAAATTGAAAAAAAGAATATACCTTTTAATGATTATGATAAATTAGAAAAGATATTAGATGATTATATATTACTCGTAGCAGGGTTACATATTAGAAACAATAAAGAACAATTTTATAGTGAAATAAAAAATTATATAGAAAATATTTTTCTTAATTCCCCTCGATTAGATTTTAATTATTTATTGAATTTTGTTATGGTTTATGGAAAAAAATTTATCGATGATATAGATGACCATCCATATACTAAATTATTAATTGAAGCATTAAAAAAAGTCTATAGCATAAATCCTAATAATGTCGTAATATCGCATCATAATAAAAGTTATTATATTGGTAATATTTTTCGTAAGCAAGAAACTTATATTCCTTTAGCTTATATTGAAAATATAGATGTTTTAGAAAAAACTTTAAATAATTTTATAAATGAAATAAAAAATGGTAATACTTACTTTAATCATCCTTTTCAATCTTTTAATAATAATCAAGATGCCATTATATTTATTTTTGAATGGGTTGTAAAAAATGCTTCAGCTATTGGATTATCTAATTTGAATTTTTATTTCAAGAAATATACTAGTTTTATTAATGATACTACTTTTACTACACTCCAAAAAGTACAGTTTATGGGTAATTTTTATAATGACGAATTATATGGTATGTGTAAAAGGTCAGAAGTTAATTATGAAACTCCATATTATTTTAGCTTTATGTTAAGAAATCATTTTTATGAATTACCTAATATTCGTTTTGGTATAGAACAACGTGATAAAAAAATAGCTCATATTTTAGCTATTCAATCAGCTCAAAGAGAACATGATGAAACATATGAATTAGAATTTCAAAAATATATAAAGGAAAATATTCCTAAAAGTAAAAACTTTAGACAATTTAATCCTAATCACCTTATATCTTTAATTTTGGCTTTAGGTATATTTAATGGTGTAGGAATAAAAGATATTGAAGCTCCTGATTATTTTCCTTTAAGATATCAACGTTTTGTTTTAGAAAATAGAATGAATTATGAAGAATTAGATAGTTTTCAACATCGTTTAACCAATATGATGCTAAATACTTATTTAAAGATTACTGAATATACTGATGATTTTCAAGTTTTTAATTATCCCGAAACTGGATATCCAGTTTCATTTATCACTAATGATAAATGTCACTTTAATAATAGTTTTTTACAAAATATTTATGATATGGGTTATAATTGTAGTCAAAAACTAGATGAAAATAATAAAAAGAAAAATAAATTAAAAACGAATTAATTTATTTTTCTTTTGTTCTTTTTAAAAATCATACTTAAGAAAATAAAATAAACTAAAATATTTGTACCACCATAACTTAAGAAAGGTAGGGGTATACCCATTATTGGTAAAAGTCCAACATTCATTGAAAAGTTTTGTAATTGTTGGAAGAAAAACATTCCAATAAAACCAGCGATAAACAATTTATTTTGTTTATTTTTTTCTTTAAATAATAAGTTTAAAAAATAAATATCTATTATTAAATAGGCTAAGGCAATTATAATAAAACCAAATAGACCAGTTACACTTATAAGGTAAGCTACAATAAAATCCGTTGGAGCTTCCGGTATATATATTGGACCATTTAATTTAAATCTAAAAAAACTACTTGAACCAATTGCAATTAATGCTGTTTTAATTTGAAAACCAGTTCCATGAGTAAAATTAATTAAGCGGTCTACTCGATAAAAGAAACTTGAACCAATGAGTTTAATTAATAAATCTTGTTCTTTAAAATAAAGAAAGAAAAAAATTCCACCAAATAAAGTTAATATCAAGATTAAACTAATATACCACCATTTATTTAATTTAGCAGTAAGTAGCATTGTAAAACCAATTAACATATAAAGAATTATTGCTCCGGTATCAGGTTCTAAAAAAACTAAAATACTGGGTATTAAAATAATAATAATTACTTTGGTAATTAAAATTATTTCTTTTTTTATTTTTTTTGAATTGTGTTTGGCAATAACAAAAGATAAATATAAACATAACGTAAATTTCATTAGTTCACTAGGTTGAAAAGAAAAATATTTTAAATTAAACCAAGCTTTTGCTCCGTTAACATCATCACCAATTAAAAGAACTAAGAAAAGTAATAATACATTAATTATATATAATATTAAAGGAATTTTACTTTTGATATTTAAAGAAAAATGACTAAAAATAAACATTACTAAAAAACCTAGTATATACCATAATAATTGTTTATAAAAATAGTTATTATATAAAGTATTAATTGATTTAACACTATACATGGCATATAAACTAAATAACATTATTATAAATAAAGGAATAAATAAAAATATTTTTTTTGTTTTCATATTACTATTATGTCTCAAAATTAAACTTTTATCATAAAATAATAATAGCGGAAGGAGAATAGGGATGAAAAAAGATTTACCTCAAGTATTTGCTAATGCAATTGATAAAGAAATGCATAATGTTCAAGAGTATTATTATGGTAATGATACAAGAAATGAAGTTAAATTAAATTATGATGAAGTAATTAAAAAAGTTGAAGAAATTTTTCACTCACCTAATTATGTTTATAAAATAAATTGTGATATTGTTGTTAATGGCAAAAATTTAGAAAAGGTAGTAGTAGGGAAAACTAAAAATGGTCTTATAACTATGGATAATGAAATAATAAATTTTAAAGATATAGAAGATATTAATATAAAATAAAAAAAGCTCTAATGAGCTTAAATAATATCATCAATATATCTTTTTAATTGTCTTGATTCTCGACCATAGATTATTTTTAATTGGTTGTCTACTTCAACAATACCTTTAGCACCAAGTTTTTGGATGCCATCTTTATTAACAATCGATGTGTCTTTTAATATAACTTTGAAACGCGATAAATTGCATTCAGCATTAACAATATTATCTTTACCACCTAAATAAGTTATTAATTTATTTGATTCAATATTAAAGTCTTTTTTTCTTAATTTTACAACAATTGCTGTTATTAAAAATAAAGCAACAAATATTATCAGATATGTTATATATATTTTCAAATTTATCACCTATATTCAATTATACTATAAAAAAGAAAAAAATAAAACATTTTTAAAATGCGAACTATTTTGAATATTAATCATAAATTATTAGTGAGAATACATGAAAGGGTGATATTATGAATAATAACTGTAATGAAACTGGAAACTGTATTAATGAAATCTTAAGTGTTATCTTAGTATTACAACAAAATGCTTGTCCAGATAATTGCTTAGATACTTGTGATCGACCAATGTTAGGTGGCGGACCAAATTGTTTAATTTGTAATACTAGACCAGTAATGCTTTATACTTGTTGTGGAAATGGTACTCCTTGGAGTATGCCAACGACTAAAGATACTACAGTAGCTTGTGCTGGTGATACTGATACTTGTTCTACTGTCTTTAGAGTAGAAAAAATTGAAGGTAATTGCTGTACTTTTAGAGTATTAGCTGATAATCCAGATACTACTAGCTTAAATCCATATGTAGCAACTAATTCTTTCTTTACCATGGATTGTAGTTGTTTATGTAGTATAAGATGTTTATCTGATACATATGTTGAATGTGTTTAAACTAAAATAAAAACAATGCCATTATAAGTGGCATTTTTATATGGAATAAATTATTTATAAAAACGGTATAAACTAATAGTTGGATTATTTAAAAAACGTAATTTAGTTTTTTTAGTTCCAATACCATTATTTATATATAAGTTAGTAGTATTTACTTTATAATAATCATTTAAATATTTTTTAGAACCTTTAAATTTAATTATTCCTTTAATAAATGGTAATTTTATTTGTCCTCCTAGAGAATGTCCAGCTAAAGCTAGATTAATATTATAATCTTTTAACTTAGTAATATTATCTGGTTCATGCATAGCTACAATTTTATAATGATATTCTATAGAGTTATAAGCACTTTCATCAAAGGCTTTATTTGTATCTATTTTACTAGATAAACCTACTAATAAAATTGGTTCATTACCATTATTAAATATAAGTTCATTTTGATTATCTAACACTTTAAAATTAGCATCATTCATAATTTTTAAATAAGTATTAACATCGCTATAATCATCATCACCAATTATGGCATATTTATTTATACTAACATCTATTTTATTTAATTCTTTAGCAATACTAGTTATATCTTCTTTACTTAAATTACTTGAACTATTTATTAAATCTCCAGTATAAATAACAATATCTGGTTCTAAGTAGTTAATTTTTTTAACTACTTTTTTGATAGTTCTTAAATTAGTAGTACTGTTATATTCGATATCAGAAAATTGAACTATTTTTAGACCATTAAAATTTTGAGGTAAATTATTATTTTTAATGGGGTATTCTTTGATACTTATTATAGTAGTGGCAATATTTCTAGCATAGAAAAAAACAATGAAGATAACTACTAATGTTATAACTAAAAATTTTATAATTTTTCTTTGTGGTTTTATTTCATCATTCATATTAATGTCTCCAAATAAGTAGCTAAATATAATAAAGATAAAGTTACAGAATTATGTAGAATATGGATGGTAATTGAAGTATAAATATTATCAGTTTCATAGTAAGCTTTAGCAAAAAAGAAACCTAAACCAGAAAAAGAAACAATATATAATAATTCTTGCCAATTACCAGTTTTGATGGAACTGATTAAATGAGCTGAACCAAATATTAATCCAGTTATTAAACAAAATAAGAATTTATTGGAAATGATTTTTTTAAAGTTGGCACGAAAACATAGTTCTTCACATATTGGTCCGATAAGACAAACAGATACAATAGAAGAAATAGGTGTAGCAATCATTAATGAACGGTTAGCAGCTTCATTAGAAGAAATGCCTCCTACAATTGATACTATGCATATATTACAAATAATCATAAATAAATAGCTACAGCCCCAGTTTTTAAAAACAGCTTTTAAATTAGTTTTAAGGTTTTTAAAAAATCTTGGTAAAGATTCTCTTAATTCTTTATTAAAAATAATTAAAAAGATTATAAATAATATTATATAAACTTCTAATCTTGTTAAATCAACTAATAAAGAGTTGGAACTATTATATGTTTTAGCAAAAATTTGAACGATTAAAGAAGGAATATACATATAAGTTAAGATTATTATTATGCTGATAAAAATACTAAGTAAATTTATTTTATTTTGCTTCTTTTCATGATTATTTTTCACGTTAATCCATCCTTTATAAATTAATATATCACATTGTATTTTTTAGTGCAATTTAATGTTTGCATATTTTACTTTTTTGTGTTAACATAAGAGCAAGAGGTTGGTGTATACTATGAAAAAAACATTTAAGTTGTTACTAGCTGCAGTTTTATTTAGTACATTTACCATAACATATGTTAATGCTGCTGAATGTAGTACTGAAGCCATGAACAAATATACTTCATTAGCAGATAAGGTTCAGGTAACCAATGAATTTAAAAAAGAGGAAGACAATTCAGGATTTGTTTTAGATGATGGTTCTAAACCAATAGTTAGAGTTGATAATATAACTATTAAAAATTTGACTGATGATATGTATGTGGTTGTTAGCGAAGAAATAACTAATAGTCAACAAACTTATAATTATTCAGACACAACTAATGGTACAATAACTATTAAACAATATAATGTACTTGATGTATTAAAATATACATTTGAAATTTATACTTCTGATAAAACTGGTTGTGGTGGAACTAAACTTAAAGTTCGCTATTTAACAACTCAAGCATTTAATCCTTATTTTGAATCAATGATGTGTGATAATTTAAAAGATTATACATACTGCCAAGAATATGTTTCTTCAGCACTAACCGAAGATGAATTTAATGATAAAATAGAAAACTATAAAAATCAAACAGAAAAGAAAGAACAGGAAGAAAAAGGAATTTTAGCATTTTTAAATAAACATAAAATTGAATTGTTAATAATTATTTCGTTATTGGTAATAGGGGGTACTACTACCGTAATAGTAATGAAGAAGAAAGGTCGTAGATAATA
>CANRCO010000062.1 GCA_947629125.1 uncultured Bacilli bacterium
GATTCAGCTTCTTTCATCATTTTTTCAATTTCATCTTCACTTAAGTTAGTAGATGAAGTAATGGTAATTGATTGTTCTTTATTTGTTCCTAAATCTTTAGCAGTTACATTAACGATACCGTTGGCATCAATATCAAATTTAACTTCGATTTGAGGTACTCCTCTTGGAGCTGGTGGAATATTAGTAAGTTGGAAGTTACCAAGAGTTTTATTATCACTAGCCATTGGTCTTTCACCTTGTAATACATGAATATCAACAGCTGGTTGATTATCTGCAGCAGTTGAGAATACTTGACTCTTGCTAGTTGGAATTGTAGTATTTCTTGGAATTAATACCGTCATAACATTACCCATAGTTTCAAGTCCTAGTGATAATGGTGTAACGTCTAATAAAACGATGTCTTCAACCTCACCAGTTAATACACCACCTTGAATTGCTGCACCCATAGCAACAACTTCATCAGGGTTAACACTCTTATTAGGTTCTTGACCTAATTCTTTTTTAACTAATTCTTGAATATATGGAATACGTGTTGAACCACCAACTAAAATAACTTTATTAATATCTTTCTTAGTTAATTTAGCGTCTTTTAAGGCATTATGAACAGCATCCAAAGTTGAATCAAATAAATCACGGCATAAATCTTCAAATTTAGCTTTTGTTAAATTCATATCTAAATGAACTGGACCATCATCATTTTGAGCAATGAATGGTAAGCTAATTTGGGCAGTAGTCATACCAGATAAATCTTTTTTAGCTTTTTCGGCAGCATCTTTAAGTCTTTGCATAGCCATTTTATCTTTAGATAAATCTATACCATTTTCTTTTTTAAATTCACTAACTAAATACTCAGTAATTCTTTCATCAAAGTCATCCCCACCTAAATGGTTATTACCACTAGTTGATTTAACTTCAAATACACCATCACCTAATTCAAGGATTGAAACATCGAATGTTCCACCACCTAAGTCATAAACTAAGATAGTTTCTAATTTATCTTGTTTATCTAGACCATATGCTAAAGCCGCAGCAGTTGGTTCATTGATAATTCTTTCAACTTCTAAGCCAGCAATTTTACCAGCATCTTTCGTTGCTTGTCTTTGGGCATCATTAAAGTAAGCAGGAACTGTAATAACGGCTTTTGTTACTTTTTCACCTAAATAACTTTCAGCATCTTTTTTTAATTTCATTAAAATTTTGGCACTTATTTCTTGAGGTGTCCACTTTTTACCGTTAGCTTCAACCTTTTTATCTTGGCCCATAAATCTTTTAATTGAAGAAATTGTATTTTTAACATTAGTTACTGCTTGTCTTTTAGCAGTTTCTCCCACTAATTCTTCGTCGCCTTTAAAAGCAACAACACTAGGAGTAGTTCGATTACCTTCGCTATTAGGAATAACGACTGGTTCTCCTCCTTCTAAAACTGATACACAACTATTTGTTGTACCTAAGTCAATACCTATAATTTTACTCATCTTAATCACCTTTCCTTAATCTAATTTATTAACTTTAACCATTGCTGGTCTTATAACTTTATCATTATATGTATAACCTTTTTGTAAAACATCAACAACAATATTATCGCCAATGTCTTTATTGTTTTCTGTTAAAACAGCTTCCATCATTGTTGGGTCAAATTCTTTATTTAAGCAATCGATTACTGAAACATTTTTTTCTTCTAAGATTTTTATTAAATCAGCATAAATTAATTTAAACCCACTTAAGAATTTACTTAATTCATCTTCTAAATTATCATCATCTAAATTAATTGCTCTTTCAAAATTATCTACAACACTCAAAACTTTTTCGATTAATTCTACACCGTCAAACTTGCGAATGCGAGCTATTTCATCTTCATAACGTCGCCGCATGTTTTGCATTTCCGCCGTTATTCTTAAAACTTTATCATTTAAGCTTTGATTTTCTTCTTTTAATTTAGCTATTTCTTTTAAATGTTTATCTTTTTTTTCGTTTTTAATCTTTTTATTATCTTGATGATTTTCTTTTTTCTTTGGTAAATCTTTTTTGATATCTTCTTCTTTAGCCATTTAATCCTCCCTATCATTTAAATTATTATTAATATATTCTAATAGACCAACTACGCGGTCATATTCCATTCTTTTTGGTCCAATAATCGCAATAGTTCCTTCTTCGCCATTAAAATTATATTTTGTTTTAATAATTGTTACATCTTGGTCAAAATCATTTTCTTTACCAATATAAACATTAACGCGTTTATTTTTTTTATCTTCGACTAAACGTCTAATAAAACTTTCATCTTCAAACTTATTAATAAGTCTTTTAATATCTTCCGTATTATTGTATTCCGGCTGATTTAACATTTTAGATTTACCACTAACATGAATATTAGTTGAATTCTTAACGAAATCATTAAACGCATCATAGAAAATATTATATACTGTTTCATATTGATTAATTTGTCGAGATATGATTGGTTTAATTTCAAATTCTAAACGATTTGATACTTCATCAATAGGAGTACCTACTAACATCTTATTAATAATTTCACTAGTTTTGACTAATTCGTTAATCTGAGTTTGAGGTTGTAAAACAAATTGTTTGTTTTCCACAATTCCCTTATCAGTTATAACTACTGCTATAACTTTATTATCAGCTAAAGGAATAATATTAACTTGTTTTAAAGTATTTTCCTTACTACTAGTTCCTAATACAACACTCGTATAACTAGTTAATTCACTAATAATTTCCATCGCCTTAGTAATTGCATCACTAAGTTGTAAATCATGGTTTGTAAATATCGTTTGCAATTTTAAAACATCCTCACCAGTTAACTCTTTTGGTTTCATTAAATTGTCAACATAATATTTATAACCTTTTTCGCTTGGTACTCGTCCTGAAGATATATGATTTTTTTCAATATAACCTAAATCTTCTAAGATGGCCATTTCATTACGAATAGTTGCACTTGAACAATTAAAAGTTTCACATAAAGAATTACTACCAACTGGTTTAGCAGTCTTAATATAATTTTCCACAATAACTTTTAACAATTCTTGCTGGCGTTCATTCATACCATCACCACCTTTTTTAGCACTGCTAACTTTTTAGTGCTAATTACATTATAATCTTATGTTTAGCACTTGTCAATATATAACTGCTAATTTTAAAAAAAATAAGTTATTTTACAATAACTTACTTTTTAGATTGAACCAAAGTAATGGCTATTAATATGAAAACAATAACACCTAATCCAATAATAATATAGTTAATACTTTTAGGATTATTAACAGCTTCATTAACAACAGAAGCCGTTAAAAAGTAATCACTACAATGTTCAATATCAAATTCGATATATCCATCTTTTACTTTTATATCTTTATTAATAAATTCAATTTGATTTTTTTCTGGATTATAATAATACAAATAAAGCTGTTCACCATCTTTAAATTTATCTTGAACATTAATTTTTATTTTAGCACTTGTAGGTAAAGAACCATGATAATCAAATGAAACAATTAATTTATTTTTTTGAACTAATTCATTTATCGTATTAGTATTTTCTGTAATAGCATCAATATTTAATCTTAAATTAATATCCATTTCAATAGTTTTATTTAAAGGTATGGATGTATCATTATTCTTTTTAAATGACCAACTATAAGATAAATTACGTTCATAATCAACTACATTATAAATTATATTATTTTTTTCTTCAGTTTTAAATATTTTATAAGCACTATCATTATTACTAACTTCTTCAATATTTGCACTTAAAACATCTACTTTGGAGTCTTTAGTTTTACTTAAATTATAATAAAGTAAACTTATAGAACCACAAAAAACTAAAAATAAAACTATTCCACAAATTATACTTTTTCTTTTCATAAAGACTCCTTTCTATTTTATTATAACCAAATATTTTTTTATATACCTAATAATAGAATTGTTAATGGTAATAAATTATAAACAAATTTAATTATCATTAAAACTAAAATATTATTTTTATTTTTGACATACGCCAAAGAGAAGAATATTGCGGGAATAAAATACATTGCAATATATATTAATAAATGTTCAGCTGGAAAACCAGTAAAGACAAAATGCATAATAGTATAAACTACTGCTGAGATGAAAATGAATAAAACTTTTTGGTCAATTATTGTACTAATTGATTCACGATATAATAATTCTTCCGCGATAATTCCAAAAATTGCTGTTTTAAATATCATATAACTAGTGGAAACATTATATAATGCGTTTGTATTGTCATCAGTTTCAAAACCAGGTACAATCATATCAGTTATAGCACCCATTAGAGCGTTAATCACAACAAAGATAATAAACCAAAAGATTACTACTTTAATTATTTTCCAAACAGAATAATCTTTTTTCAAAGCTTTAAAATCATCTTTTAAATTTTGCCGATACATAAAGATAATAAAAATCATAAAAATGATATCAGCAACAAACATAATTGTTAAATCACTATTAATTCCTATTTTATTACCAATTGATATGGCATAGTTAGAATATAAAAAATAAAGAAAGAACGCTAAAAACATTTTAATTAATTGTTTATTTTTTGCCATATAGTTCACCTACCTTAACCCCATTATACCACGTAAAACAAATTCTTTTTTTAAAATAAAATTTTATCGACATTTGATTTACAAAAGAAAAAGACCAAAACTGGTCTTTAAGTGTGAACTATTCTTCGATTAGAAGAATCTTCTGAACCATGCCCACATATTCACATATCTCCTTTCCATTCTTTATTCTATATTAATTATATCATATATTTTGTCGAATTAAATAAAGATATTTATCTTTACGTAAATATTACTGTTAACTCTTTTTGATGTTTAAATGCACCACAGTAAGCCCAGTATTCCAGGGATGTAAATAGTATTCTAAAACATGTTTATTATCTTTTAAAACTTCCTGAACTTTTTTAGTCATTAATCCCGTACTTTTACCATGAATTATTCCAACATATTCATTACGCATTTTAAAATTATCATTGATAAAATCATTAATTAAAAACTCAGCCATACTACAATATTCACCATGTAAATCAAGCGTCGGCGAAGAAGATGTAAACATTATAATAATTCTTCCGGATTATTATTTGGTGTATTATTAGGATTTTGGTTAGCCATTTGATTCATCATTGGTTGATTAGGATTTGGTGGCATTTGTCCTGGCATATTAGCAGTTAATTTTTCATTATATTTTTGAATAACTTCATTAACAGTTGGTATTGAAGTACTACCACCTAATTTAGCAGTTGATAATCCAGCAGCTATATTAGCATAAGTTACACTTTTTTCTAAATCAAATCCGTTAGCTAAACTATAGACAAAAGCTCCATGGAAAATATCTCCCGCCGCCGTAGTATCAACAGCATTCATTTTTAACCCTGGCATAACTTTAATTTGTTTATTATTACAATATAAAGCTCCATGTTCTTCCAAAGTAACAATAATTTGAGAATTTGTAAAACGATTTTTTAAAGTATTATAAACTCCAACTAAAGTTTGAGTATTATTATAATCAATTTTTATTTTTGTTAACTCTTCAGCAAAATCTTTAGAAGCAATTATATAGTTACAATATTTACATAACTCAATAGTATCTTTAGTTAAACGTCCAGCATCAATTACTTTAATAGCTTGGCCATATTTATTAATGGCAAACTTACTAGCGTTATAATCATGACCATCCATAAAGATAATATCAGGAGTTATTAAATATTCAAATTTTTTAATAAAATTAGTTTCATCACCAACATTTAAAGTTGTTCTTCTCCCATTAGGAGTAACTAATATCATTGAAAGGGATGTTAGTAATTCATAGTTTGTTTCCAAATACTTAGTATTTACATTACTAGTTTCTAAATCTTTTTTAATTTTACTACCAAAGTTATCAGAACCAATTACTCCCGAAAAATAAGTTTCAATTCCCCATTTTCCTAAAAGTAATGCAACATTACAAGCAGGTCCTCCAATACCTTCAATCCTTTGTGTAAAACGATATTTTTGATTTTCAACAGGGAAAGTATTTATTGGACAGGTTATATCATAAGTACAATGGCCAATACTAAGTACAGTCATATCAATCACCTTTCTTATTCTTTCTAATTATACAATAAAAGTAAAATAAAATAAAGATTATTTTAAACTTATTTCATCACGAACTATTAAATCATAAAAAAAGAACAAACATGTTCTATAATTTCCTAGATTTCAAAAATATTATCTTAGTTTTAGACGATTAGATTTAATTTTTCTTAAGATATTAGCTTTTATTCTATTTGTTTTTGTAATATTGCTAAATTTCAATAAACATTATTACTTTTTAATTATTGCAGCACTACTTAGCACCTGGCTTATAAAAACAATTTTTTTATATTTATAATATTCATTATTTTTAATTAAATTTTTTTCAATGATATCTAAATTTTCCATTAATATGTATGATATTTTATTTTTTTTAATAGTATTTAAATCATTATTTAAATAAGAAAAAATCATATTATCAACTTCTTTTGAAATATATTTATCTTTTTGTTTAATTAAGATTAAAATATTAGGATGCATCTTTTTTAAAAATTTATATCTATTTTCTAAACTCATCAAACCAGTACCTTTCAACTAATCTTTTAACATACATTTTGCTTCCATATTTATAATTGTTAAGATAAGTTTGAATACTACAAAATGCTTGTTCAAATGTTTTTTTATTATTTTTATATTGATTTGTGGTATTTATAATTTTTTTTCTTATTTTATATCGATTACTTTTAATTAAACTTGTTATAGTCTTATTATTAATAACTCGATAATGATAACCTAAAAAAGTAAATCCTTCCCTACTATCTACTATTTTAGTTTTATTAATATTTAACTTTAACTTATAGGTATTTTCTAACTCATTTTGAATAAATGCTAAAGCTTTTTTTAATTTTTCTTTATCATGATGAATTAATATAAAATATCGAGTAGATATAAATATCACTATTTAT
>CANRCO010000063.1 GCA_947629125.1 uncultured Bacilli bacterium
AGTTATTCAAAGGTTTAACGAAGGAGGGATTTTTTTATGGCCGTTGTTTCTATGAGTAATTTATTAGAAGCAGGAGTTCATTTTGGTCATCAAACTAAAAGATGGAATCCAAAAATGAAAGAATATATTTTTACTGCAAGGGATGATATTTATATTATCGATTTGCAAAAAACTCAAGCAATGATGGAAGAAGCATATGCTGAGATTAAAAACATTGCTGAAAATGGAGGTACTTTCTTATTTGTTGGTACTAAAAAACAAGCAAGCGAAGTAGCTAAAGAAGAAGCTATTCGTTCTAATTCATTTTATGTAAATGAAAGATGGTTAGGTGGAACTTTAACAAATTTCCGTACTATTCGTAAAAGAGTTCAAAGATTAGAAGAAATTGAAAATATGGAAAAGAATGGTACATTTGATTTACTACCTAAAAAAGAAGTTATTAAATTAAGAAAAGAATATGACAAATTAAATAAAGTTTTATGTGGTATTCGTGAAATGTATAAATTACCACAAGCAATGATTATTGTCGATCCAAAAAAAGAAATCAATGCTATTCATGAAGCTAGAAAATTAAATATTCCAGTTTTTGGTTTAGTTGATACTAATTGCGATCCAGACGATGTTGATTATGTAATACCAGGTAATGATGATGCAGTTCGTTCTGTTAAAGTTATTTTAGGTGTTTTAGCTAATGCCATTTGTGAAGCTAATGGTTTAGAAATGGTTGATTATTCAACTGAAGAAGAAAAAAAGCCAAAGAAAACAGCAGAAAAGAAAGTAGCTAGCAAAGAAGAAAAACAAGATGAAGTAGAAAAACCAGAAGAAAAAAAGAAAACAACTAAAGAAAAAGAACCAAAAGTTGAAGAAGAAACTGAAGTAACTACTAAAGAAACTGGAGATTTATCTAAAAAAACTTTAGCTGAATTAAAAGCAATGGCTAAAGAAAATGGTATAAAAGGTTATTCTTCAATGAAAAAAGATGACCTTATAAATGTTTTAAGTGAATAAAATAGATTAAGGAGATTTTTATGGAAATTACAGCAAGTATGGTTAAAGAATTACGTGAATCAACTGGAGCAGGAATGCTAGATTGTAAAAAAGCTTTAACTGAAACTGATGGAAATATGGATGAAGCCGTTAATTGGTTAAGAGAAAAAGGTATTGCTAAATCAGCTAAAAAAGAAGCAAGAATCGCTGCTGAAGGTTTAACTAATATTTTTGTTGATGGTAATAAAGCTGTTATATTAGAAGTTAATTCTGAAACAGATTTTGTTAGCAAAAATAGTGAATTTATTGAAATGATTGATACAATTGGTCATGCAATATTAAAAAATGGAGCTAAAACTTTAGATGAAGCATTAGCACTAAAAGTAGATGATGGTACTATTGCTGATTTAATCATTGCTAAAGTAGCTAAAATTGGCGAAAAACTTTCATTAAGAAGATTTACTTATTTAGAAAAAGAAGCTAATCAAGAATTTGGAGCATATTTACACATGGGTGGTAGAATAGCTGCTTTAACTGTAGTTGAAAATGCCTCTAGTGAAATAGCTAAAGATGTTTCTATGCAAGCAGCAGCAATGAAACCACAATACGTTTTTAAAGAAGACGTTCCTGCTGATGTTGTCGCTAAAGAAAGAGAAATTTTAAAAGAACAAGCTATGGAAGAGGGTAAACCTGAAGAAATTGCTAATAAAATGGTTGAAGGTCGTTTAAATAAATTTTATAAAGAAGTTTGTTTAACTTTACAAGATTTCATTAAAGATGGCGATTTAACTGTTGAAAAATATGTTGCCAATAATGGTGGAAAAATTATAAAAATGATTCGTTATGAAGTTGGTGAAGGTATCGAAAAGAAAGTTGATAATTTCGCTGAAGAAGTAATGAATCAAGTAAATGGAAACTAACATGCATAAAAGCATGTTTTTTCTTGCTTTTCAATTTTTTAAGTTTTATAATTTTATCATAGAGGTGACTAATATATGCACAAAAAAAATGGTTTTACTTTAATAGAAATAATAGCTGTAATAATAATATTAGCAATAATTACGGTAATTGCTACAGTTTCTTTTACAGCAATTAGGAAAAAAACTTTGCAAAAAGATTATGAAAGTTTAATAAGAAATATAAACATCGCTGCTGAAAAATATGTAGCTGATAAAGCAATAAATAAAAATTGCACTTTGACAGTTAATAATCTATTAACTAATGGATATATAGAAAGTAATGCTAATGATTCTGATGTGGTTGATCCACGTGATAAAAATAAAAAACTAAATGATTATAAAATTTGTATTACTAAAGATACAACAAATAAATATGTAGCAACTTATAATGGTAATTGTAGTTATTCTACTTGTAATTAAAAAAAATTTATAATATAATCAATATATGATAGAGAGGTAATATGATGAATAAAAAAAGAAAAAATGGTTTTACATTAGTAGAAATAATAGCGGTAATAGTAATATTAGCAATAATTACGGTAATTGCTACAGTATCTTTTACTGCAGTTAGAAAAAAGAACTTACAAAAAAATTATGATAGCTTAGTACAAAATATTGAAATCGCAGCAGAAAAATATGCTGCAGATAGAATGTTAAGTGGTGATAAAGCTATTACAGTAGCAGATTTGATTAAAGAAGGTTATATAGAAACAAATAAAGATGGTCAAGTTGTTGATCCACGTAGCAATAAAAATTTGAATGGTATCAATGTATGTATAGCTAAAAATAAAAATACATCTAAATTTGAAGCTACATATAACAGTTCTTGTGCTAACTCTGGTTGTAATATTCCATATAATCAATCAGCAACTGAATATATAAAACAATTATATAATTGTGATTCCAACGGTATGGCTTATGATGCTACTACTGATAACAATTTAAGATATATTGGAAGTACTCCTAATAATTATGTTACATTTAACAACGAATTATGGCGAATTATTGGAGTTATGAATAATGTAGATAATGGTACAGGTAAAAAAGAAAGCCGAATTAAATTAATAAGAGAAGATACTTTAAATGGCACTTTTAGCTGGGATCTCAAACAAAATGGAGTTGGTTCAGGCTCGTCAACATATCTTAATGGAACCGACGCTTATGGAAGCAACGATTGGAGCGATAGTCAATTAATGATGATGTTAAACCCAGCTGATGTTGTAAAAGCAAATTGGCAAAATCAAGAAACGAAAAAAAGTTATACAATAAGTAATGGCAATGCAATTGATGGAAATAATCATATTATTTACAAAGGAGTAGGAAGTTACTTTGAAAGAAAGCAAGGCTATAAGCCAGTAGAAACTCCAAAAAGTGGCTTTCCAACTCAATCTACAGATATTGATTTTACTAATAATGGATTAACTAATGAAAGTAAAAATTTAATTGATAAAACTAAATACAATTTGGGTGGCATAGTACTTGGAGATAATGAAACGGCAACCGCAAGAATATATTATACAAAAGAACGTGGCAATCAAGTTTATCGTACAAATCCCGTAACATGGACTGGTTATATTGGATTAATGTATGCAAGCGACTATGGATTTGCAACCAGTGGTGGAGAGAAAAAATCAAGATCAGAATGTTTATCTACTGCAATACTTAATTGGAATTATAGTAGTGAAACAAGAGATTGTAAAAATAATGATTGGTTATATGATGCAAAACATGATCAATGGACATTAAATCCGTATGCAGCTTCTGGAAAACAAGTTGCTGAGGTGTATATGGATGGTTTGCTTGATCCACTTAGTACTGCACCAAACACAAATTCTGTGAAACCAGTCTTATATTTGAAATCAAATGTCAAAATAACTAATGGTGAAGGAACTAAATCTAATCCATATAAATTATCATTATAAACGTAGTATAAAACTACGTTTTTTTGTTAATCAATTGTCAATTAAATTATATAATTTAAATATTTAAATAATTAACTGGTATAATTAGAATAAAGGTGATTTTTGTGGCAAAAGAAAAAGCAAGAAAAAAGAAATATCGTAGTCCGATTTTTTATCGCTACTTAGCATATATATTATTTGTTACAGCTATAGTATGTGCAATTATTTTATATAAATTAAATGTTTTACCATTAAAATATTATTTAATAATAGCAGGTATATTAGCCGTAATAATTTTAATTTTTATGAAAATTTTACTATCTCGCGGAAAGATAATTAGAATATTGGTAAGTATTCTTTCCTTTATATTAATTATATTTTTAATTTTAGCTAGTATATCAGGTACCAAAACTATTACTTTCTTAAAAGAGAATGTTGGAATAAAAGATAACTATAAAATTGAAAATTATAAAGTATTGGTTTTACAAAGTAGCAAATATAATGAAATTGATGATTTAAAAGGAGAAAAATTAGGTACTCTATTACAAAATGAAACTGATGACGAAGGGTTAACTCAAGCTATAAAAAAGATAGAAGACACTGTAGATTTAGATTTTATGGAAAGTGAAGATGCTATTTCTTTAGGTAATACTTTAACTAAAAAGAAAGTTGATGCTATCTTGATTGAAGAATCTCAATTAGCTTTAGTAACAGAAGAAAATGCCGCATTTGCTAAAAATACTAAAGAAATATATAGTTTTGAAATAAAAATAAAAGTAAAAGATATAACCCATGCTATTGATATTAAAAAAGATCCATTTAATATTTATATATCTGGAATTGATACTTATGGAAGTATTAAAAGTGTTTCTCGTAGTGATGTTAATATTGTTGTGAGTGTAAATCCTCAAACGGGAAAAATCTTATTAACATCTATACCTCGGGATTATTATGTTAAATTACATGGAATTAATAGTTATAAAGATAAATTAACTCATGCCGGTATGTACGGAATTGAAAAATCTGTAACAACTATTGAAGATTTATTAGATATTAAAATTAATTATTATGTTAAAGTTAATTTTACAAGTGTTATTAAAATTGTCGATGCTCTTGGAGGAGTTAATGTAAATAGTAATTATAGCTTTACTAGTAAAGATGGTTACTATTATAAAAAAGGTATAAATGTTTTAAATGGTAAGAAAGCTTTATCCTTTGCTAGAGAAAGAAAAGCCTTTGCCGATGGTGATAGAGTACGTGGTCAAAATCAAGAAGCACTACTTACTGCATTAATTAAAAAAGCTATAAGTCCATCGATTATAGTTAAATATAATTCATTGTTAAAATCTTTAAATAATAGTTTTACAACTAATTTAAGTAATGAATCTTTGACTGATTTTATAAAGATGCAAATTGATAAAAATATTGATTGGGAAATTAACTCTATTAGTTTAGATGGTAAAAATGGTAGTGAATATACTTATTCTTATCGAAGTGGTCGACTTTATGTTATGATTCCTGATGAAGAATCTATTAATAGTGCTAAAACAAATATCAAAAATACTTTAAATCCTCCTAAAGAAGAAAATGAATAATGTATAAGTTGTATAAATTGGTTATTAGATAGTGCCATACTTAAGATAATGACCCTTTATGCTGATTTTATGATTGTGTTATGGGTGTGGTATGAATTTAGGTGTTATCCAAATTTATAATAGTAAAGCAGTTGTATATTTAAAATCGTCAGTTAAAGGGATTTCTGGTAATGGCACCAAAGAAAATCCCTTTAAAATTTCTGTAATAAATTAATTTTGAGATTGAATTATCTATATTTTTATTTTATAATTAAAACATACAAGCGAAGACGAGTGTGGAAAACTTATCAGCTATATAAAAATAAAAGTGATTCTTCTAGAATAAGTAGGGTGGAACCGCGGGTAAAGACTCGTCCCTAAATTTTCTAGGAGTTTTTTATGTGATGGAGGTAAAATGAAAGTTTTTATAGGTTGTTCAGCGGAACATATTAGTGAAAAATACATTAACTTTACAGAAAAAGTTGCAGATTTTTTTTACAAAAGACATTATGATTTAGTATATGGAGCAGCTTCGTTTTCTATGATGGGTAAATGTTATGATGTTTTTAAACAAGATAAATTAAATTTAAAACCCCATATTTATGCTTATACTGTTGAAAAATACGAAGACGATATTAAAAATCTAACTTCTGCTGAGTGTTATTTAGAACAAAATTGTTTTTTAAGAACACAAAAAATGTTTGATGCTTCTGATGTTATTTGTATTTTGCCTGGTGGTGTTGGTTCTTTAGCTGAATTAACAATTTCATTGGAAGAATTAAGAACGTATGAAAATCAGAAAAAATTAATATTATTTAATATCGATGGTTATTATGATGATATTATAAATTGGTATAATTTAGGAATTAAAAACGGTTTTATTAAAGAAAGCATTAGAAAATATCTTAATATAGTTACTAATATGGATGAATTGTTAAATGTTGTTATTGATTTTGAAAAGAATAGGAGGTAAAAAACTATGAAAATGGAAGATTTAGTAAATTTTTGTAAACAATATGGTTTTATTTTTCAAGGTAGTGAGATTTATGGTGGTTTAGCTAATACTTGGGATTATGGTCCTTTAGGAGCAAGATTAAAAAACAATATTAAAGATGCTTGGCGTAAGCGTTTTATTCAACAAAGGGAAAACGCCTATGAACTTGATAGTGATATTCTAATGCATCCGAAAGTTTGGGAAGCTTCGGGTCACGTAAGCGGTTTTTCTGACCCTTTGATTGATTGTAAATATTGTAAAATTAGACATCGAGCTGACAATTTAATTGAAAATTTTGATAACCATATTCATGTAGATAGTATGAGTGATGAGGAAATGTTAAAATATATTCGAGATAATCAAGTACCTTGCCCAAATTGTGGACATAGCGATTTTACAGATATTCGCGAGTTTAATTTAATGTTTGCTACGCAAAGAGGTGTAACCAAAGATAGTAAAAATACTGTTTATTTAAGGCCAGAAAATGCGCAAGGTGAATATGTTAATTTTTTAAATGTTGCTAGATCAATGCGTGCTAAAATACCTTTTAGTATTGGCCAAATAGG
>CANRCO010000064.1 GCA_947629125.1 uncultured Bacilli bacterium
ACATCTTTATTATAACAAAGATTAAATACCCCCCTCTTTTTTTACTTTTTTGTCTACTTTCTCTTGACCAATGCATTATTATAGCAAAAAAAACATCTTTTGTTCAAGATATAATTGATTTATATAATTAGTTAATATTGCTTTTAATAGTTTTTTTCGTTATAATTTTTTTAAGGAGGCAATGATGAAAGGTTTTATTGTTGAACAAGATAAATGTATCGGTTGTGGTGCTTGTGTAGCAATTGATGGTAAACACTTTGATTTTAATGATGAAGGTTTATCTCATGTTATTAATAATGATGATATAAATGAAAAAGAAGCTTTAGAAATTGTAGAAGTATGCCCAACAGGAGCAATCTCCTACGATGTTATTGCAAATAACGATAATAAAAATATAGAAAACCAAGATAATTGTTGTAATGACTGTTCTAACTGTCAATAAAAAAATGTTCAATTAAAATTTGAGCATTTTTTTGTAAATTATTTTTGTAAACTATATAATTTCTTTACTTCTTTAATTGTCAAGTCACGATACTCACCAGATTTTAATCCATCTAAAGTTAAAAAATCATAACCAGTTCTAGTTAATTTAACAACATCATGATTTAAACTGCTAAAAATTCTTTTAACAATATGATTACGTCCTTCATGAATTGTAATTTCAACTAAAGAAGTATTTTTTACTATATCTTTTTTTCTTACACGAAAATTTTCAATCTTTACTTTTCGATTATCAATAACAATTCCTCTTTTGATTTTATTTATTTCTTCTTTAGTTAATAAACCTTCTATTTTTGCAACATAAGTTTTTTTTACATTCATTTTTCGGATGAGTTAAGATATTGGTTAATTTTCCATCATTTGTTAAAATAATTAACCCTGTAGTATCATAGTCTAATCTTCCAATAGGATAAATTCGTTTGTCAGTAGCTATTAAATCGATAACACTTTTTCGATTTAATTCATCATTACTAGTTGAAATTATTCCTCGAGGCTTATTAAGTAAATAATAAACTTTATCTTCTTCTTTAGTTATTAAAGTATTATTAATCATTATTTGGTCACTACTACTAACTTTTGTACCCAATTTTGTAACGATTTGATTATTAACTTTAACTTTACCACTAATTATAAATTCTTCTGCTTTTCTTCGAGAACAAAAACCACTATTAGCAATCACCTTTTGTAAACGTTCCATTAAAATCACCAACGATATTATAGCAAATAAAAAAGGGTTTTTTAACCCTTAAATTTTATACATTTTTGTATTTTTCTTACTATTTACATATACAACTGCAACTAGTAAAGCACCACCAACAATAATTGCTACTGGAATCATACTACCAGTTTTAGGATTTGCTGGAGCTGCTGGTGTCCATTCAACTTTTTGAAAATCTTTACCATCAACTGTAATTTCTAATCCACATTCTTGAGCTGTATCAATTTTCTTTGTTGTAAATCTAAGTATAGCTACTTTACTATCAGCAGAAGTCCATCCTACAGCTGATTCTACAGATATAGTACCATCAACTGAATTGTGATTCATTATATAATTATTATGAGCAACTACTTCTACCAATGTTGCATTAGTTAATGTATAACTTAAATTAATACTATCTAATGTACCTGAAGTAACAGTTACAAAAACATCAGCAACCATAGTATCTTCTATTGTATTTTCTTCTACTTTTTCAACTGTAACACCATAGCTTAAACTATCATTACTTTCAATAGGACTAGTACTATCAGGAGTAGTTTCTACTGCATTAACAACACTTAATCCATATCCAAAAGTCATTATAGTTAGTAATAATAAACTAAATATTTTACTCCCTTTTTTCATATTATCACCTATAAAACCTCTCTATCTTTACTTGTATTATAACACAATTTGTAAAAATTTAAACATATTTATTGGCGATTTACAAAAAAATGTCAATTAAATTTTTTTACCCAAAACATCTAAAGTATGGTAAAATTTATATAGAATATTAAGGCGAGGTCGAAAGTATGAAGAAAATATTAATTTCTATATATAAAAATTCTTTGATATTTTCTTATAATACGCAAAAAGTTAATGAAAAAAAGTTACTAAATACCAATGTAATTGATAACAATCAATTACTTTTTAGTGATGAATATTTACTTAATAATACTAAAATAGTTAGTTTATTCTTAAAAGAATTAGTTAAAGAAAAAAAGATAAAACAAATAACTGTTATTACAAATGACTTAGCTTTAATCGCCTTAAACTTAACGAAAAACATTGCCAGTATAGAAATATTATATTTAAAAGAAGATGTTTCCCTACCTTATGAAATATGTGAAAAAATAACTAAAAATAAATACATTCGCTATTTAAATTGTTATAATGTTCCAACTTTTATGTTAGATTTATTAGATAAATATGGAGTTATTGTCAAATCTCGAATTGAACTATTTTTTACCAGTGATTTTATGCAAGGTAACCAATTAACAGAATTTAGTAATATTTATTATAAATTAAGTATTCGAATTCGTTTTCCTTTAAGTAAAGAGGATTGTGAAGATTTAGAAACATTTTTAAAAATAAATCGCTATTTACAAACTATTCATATAAATAAAGTTAATAAAAAAGATATTGATTATTTAATTAAAGTTTTAAAAGAAAATAAAATTACCAATATTAAAATCTTAATTCATAATAATATTACTAATGAAAAAACTATTGAATATCTTAAAAAAATGAACAAAAAATATAAAAGAAGATATAAAATATCTTTTTCTTTAGTCTATTCTAGTGAATATTTACAAAAAAATGTCTTTAATCAATTATTAATTAATATATTAAGAATTTGTGGCTTAATAATATTAGTATTAGTTGTTTTTGTAACTGGTTATATTTTTATTTCTAATTATTTTTCAATGAAAGAAGTTACAGCTATTCAAGAAAATATTAATGAAACTATTGAAAAGAAAAAAGAAACCCAAAAAGAAGAACAACCAAATACTAATGTTGAAAATCCAAACAATCCTAGTAGTGATGAACCAGTTATTACAAATGCTTATATTGCATCTTTACTTAGTATCAATCCTAATACAGTTGGATGGTTAAAAGTAAATAATACTAATGTTGATTATTCCGTAGTACAAGCAACTGATAATGATTATTATCTTTCACATAATTTTAATGACCAAGAAGACCGCAATGGTTGGGTATTTATGGATTATCGTAATGAACGAGCTGATTTAGATAAAAATACTATTCTTTATGGTCATAATCGTTACTACAGTGGAATAATGTTTGGAACTTTATATAAAACAGCCTATAAAAGTTGGTATAATAATAAAGAAAATTTAACAATTAAGTTTGATACTTTATATGATTCTATGGAATGGCAAATATTTTCTATTTATAAAGTTCAAAAAACTAGTGATTATTTAAAGGTTAGTTTTAACAGTGATAGTGAATGGTTAGATTTTATAAAAATGTTAAAAGATAGAAGTATTACTAATTTTGGTGTTGATGTTGGAGTTAATGACAAAATTCTAACTTTATCTACTTGTTCAAATAATAATAAACGTTTTGTAATTCATGCTGTATTAAAAAAATGACATATCAAGTTTGTGATATGTTTTTTTCATTTTGTTCTAATTTTATACATTTTTTAGTTAAGATATAAATATTAAATAAACATAATGTTACTAATCCACCAACTAATAAAATAATACCAATAATTAACTTCATTTTTATCACCATTAATAGCATAAACAATATTAATAAATTAATACAAAAAACTTAAACCATTATAGTTTAAGTTTAATCCATTTTTGGTGTCCCCTTAGGGATTCGAACCCTAGACCCACTGATTAAGAGTCAGTTGCTCTACCAACTGAGCTAAGGAGACAAAAACATTTACAAAAATAATTTTAGCATTATTTTGTAAATATTTCAATCATTATTTATCTCTTAAAATAGCGTTAGTCTTAGTGGTAACATCTTGAATAATTTTATTAAATATTTCATTTACTTCTTCATCAGTTAATGTTCTTTCAGGACTATTAAATGTTAAAGAATAAGCAATTGATTTTTTACCATTTTCGATATTTGAACCTTCATAAACATCAAAGACATTTATATCAGTTAATAATCTTGTACCACTACGTTTAATTATTTCAATTAATTCATTAGATTCTATTTGTTTATCAACAATAAATGCCATATCTTTATTAATACTTGGATATTTGCTTACTGGTTTAAATTTTAATTTTTTTGGTGTTTGCATTAGAGCATTCATAGAAATTTCTGCAACATATACTTCATCTTTTTGTACTACAGGATGAATACGACCAATAATACCTATTGGGTTACGGTCAAAACGAATAACAGCACTCATTCCCGGATGCATATCTGGTAATTCTTCTTTAACAAAATCATAACGATTTTTAAATCCTAAATAATCTAATAAATTTTCAATTACTCCTTTAATTAAATAAAAATCTGTTTTAATTTCTGCTTTACTCCAACTATTAGTTAGATAATTTCCTTTCATTAAAATTGCTATCTTACTTTCTTCTTGATAATTATCATCATAAGTTTTAGCAATTTCATATAACATAATGTCATTTAATTTATGCATTTTATTATATTCATAAACATTTAATAGTGATGGTAATATTGTAGTTCGAATAACAGATTTATCAATACTCATTGGATTAGGTAAATTTATTTGTTTTTTGTTTTCGTAATTAAACATTTTAGCCATTTGTGGTGAAGTTAAAGTATAAGTTTTTGTTTCATTTAAACCAAGATTTCTTAGTCTTTTAGAAATTAATTTTCTTGTATAAACATCACCAATATAATTACCTTGTTTTATTGTTGATTTTGGTAAAGTTGCTACTAAATTATCATAGCCATATAATCTTCCTATTTCCTCAGCAATATCATTAACATATGGGTCGATATCTAAACGACGAGGTGGAATAGTTACCTTAAATTTACCATTTTTAAATTCATAAGGGAAATCTAGGCGTTCTAATTCATGAACCATATCTTCTTTAGTAATTGTTATTCCTAACATTTCATTAACTTGTTCAGGATAAAATTCTACTTTTTTAATTGATTTATCTAAATTATCATAAGTTACAATACCGTCTAAAATTTGAGCATCTGCATACTTTTGTAATAAATGACAAGCTCTTAATATAGCTTTCTTGGTATATTCATAATTTAAACCTTTACCATAGCGAATAGATGCTTCACTTTTTAAATTTAAACGATTAGCAGTATTACGAATACTTACCGCATCAAAAATAGCACTTTCAATCAAAATGTTTTTAGTGTTTTCAGTCACTTCGGTATTTTCTCCACCCATTACACCAGCAATACAAACTGCTCTTTTACCATCAGTTATAACAATATCATTAGTAGTTAAAGTTCTTTCTTTTTTATCTAATGTAACAATTTTTTCATTTTCTTTAGCATTTCGTACTAAAATGTGATTACCTAAACTATCTTTATCAAAGAAATGTAGCGGTTGGCCATACTCTAACATAACATAATTCGAAATATCAACAACATTATTAATTGGTCGCATTCCAGCACGAATCAAACGTTTTTTAATAAATTCTGGTGACTCTTTAATTTTAACATTTGTTACCATTTTAGCTAAGTAATAAGGACATTTATCAGTAGAGACTTCTAAAGTAAAATGGTTACTTACTTCATCATCTATAGTTTTAAAATCATCTTGTGGTAAATGGACTTTTTTATTTAAAATCGCCGCAATTTCATAGGCAAAACCAATATGATAGTAACAATCATTGTTTCGGTGTTTATGAACATCTAATTCGTAAGTTGTATCATCTAAATTTAAATATTTAAGTGGGTCAACACCGACCGGAGCATCATTATTTAAAACAAATATACCAGCTTCGTAAGTTTCTTCAGTTTTTTGTTCTAAACCTAATTCAAATAAAGCACAAATCATGCCATTTGATTCAACACCACGAATTTTACTCTTTTTAATTTCGAAATTCCCAGGTAAAATTGCACCCGGTAAAGCAACAATTACTTTAATTCCGGCTTTAACATTTTTGGCACCACAAACAATTTGAATAGTACTCTTGCCAATATCTACTTGGCAAACATGTAAATGGTCACTATCTGGATGCATTGTACATTCTAATACATGACCTATTACTAAATTTGGAATATGATTAGTATTAACACCTTCAACATTTATTCCCGCCTTAGTAATTTTAACTGCTAGTTCTTTTAAATCTTCATCTTCGATATCAATATAATCTTTTACCCACTCTAAACTAATCATTTTTTGGCTCCTTTCGATCAAATATTTTAGCTTCTTTTAAATCTGTTAAATAAAAAGTTCGAATATCTTTAATATCATATTTTAACATTGCTAAACGTTCTGCACCAAAGCCAAAAGCAAATCCACTCCATATATCAGGATCATAACCACCATTTTTTAAAACATTAGGATGAACAATCCCTGCTCCAGCAACTGTTATCCAACCTGTTTGTTTGCATATATTACAGCCTTTTTTACCACAGTTAAAACAGCTAATATCAACTTCAACTGAAGGTTCAGTAAATTGATAATAACTTGGACGAAACCGACTTTCGACATCAGAACCAAATAATTTTTTGACAATAATATCAATGGTCCCTTTTAAGTCTGATAAACTAATATTCTTATCGATAACCAAACCTTCGATTTGCATAAATTGATGAGAATGTGTAGCATCATCATCATCGCGACGATATGTTTTACCTGGACAAATCATCCGAATTGGTTTTGAGCCATGATTAGCTAACATTGTTCGAACTTGAACTGGAGAAGTCTGGCTTCTAAGTAAATAATCTTCCCCTTCTACATAGAATGTATCTTGAGCATCACGAGCCGGATGTCCTTTAGGAATATCCGGAAACAGCCGGCAAAGCACCGGACTGAGAAAACGTGCCAATGAACTTATTAA
>CANRCO010000065.1 GCA_947629125.1 uncultured Bacilli bacterium
ATAAGTGGAATAAGTTATGCCTTATGGAGTACAACAAAAGAACAAACAAGTATAAATAAAATAAGTAGTGGCTGTTTGAAATTAGAAGTAACTGAAGGAACAAGTATTGATATAACAAATGCATTTCAAACACCAGATAGTGAAGGAATAAAACAACAAGGTTATACATTTACAATAAACAATAATTGTAACCATGAAGAATATGTTGAATTAAATTTAGATATAAAAAATAATAATACATTAAATGAAAAGAATATCAGAGCAACAGTACTATATAAAGGTAATAAAATAATCGAACCAAATAATCTAAATAATTTATTAGATAGAGAAACAACTAATAAAGATTATAATAAAGGTAAACATTTAACAACAGTAAGAATAAAAGCTAATAGTAATAAACAATTAAACTTAAAAATCTGGTTAGATGAAAATACAAGTTTTAATGACTTAAAAGAAAATAATACTTTTGAAAGTAAAATAGAGATAGATAGTATCAAAAGAGAAAATATACTAGCCAGTGATTACATTAGAATCATAAGTGAAGATAATGAACAACTAGCTTATGATGAAACAATAGACAACAATTTAAGATATATTGGAGCAACACCTAATAACTATGTTGACTTCAATGGAGAGAAATGGCGCATTATCGGAGTTATGAATAATGTAGATGATGGAACAGGTAAAAAAGAAAGTAGAATTAAATTAATAAGAGCAGAATCATTAGGAATCTTTATATGGGATGGTAAACAAAATGGAATAGGTTCGTCTACTGATGATAAAGGTAGCAATGATTGGAGTGACTCTCAACTAATGATGATGTTAAATCCAATAGATGTAGTACAAGCTGGATGGAAAGCAACTGGTAAAAATTATACAATAGATAGTGAAGGCTATGTATTAGATAGTAATAATCAAAAAATTTATAAAGGAGTTGGCAGTTATTATAATCATGAAAAAGGTTATATACCAAATAAAGTATCATCAACTGAGAATTTCATTGAACAAGAAATAAATTTTAATACATCAGGTTTAACTAATGAAAGTAAAAATTTAATAGATAAAAACGTATTTTATTTAGGTGGTTTTAAAGTAATAGGTAATTATACAGCAGCTAATACTAAAGATTATTACGAAGCAGAAAGAAAAGAAAATGTTTATAAAAATAATCCTACCAGTTGGACAGGTTATGTAGGATTAATGTATGCCAGTGATTATGGTTATGCAACTGGTAATGGTTCAGAGTCAAAAGAAAAATGTTTAGAATTGCCTTTTTATTATAATAGTGAGATTAATATTGAAAATAATTACATACAAAAAAATTGTCATATTAATAATTGGTTGTGGAATAGTAATGTTAATAAATATTTATTAAATGTTGAAGGGTACACAAATAGATATGTAGGTCTTGTACACTCAAGTGGAAATGTTGGAGAGGGTTATGCTACAAGTTCGAATAAAAGAGTTTACCCAGTCTTATATCTCAAATCAAATGCTTTAATAACTTCAGGTAATGGTTCAAAAGAAGACTCTTTTAAATTAGCTATTTAAAAAGCAAAAAATTAAGCAAAGTTAATTATAGTTTAATTTTTCTTTTTTATGTGTTATCATTATTATAATGAGGAGTTATATATGAAAACAAGAATGGAAAAATATTATGATGAAGAGGGTAATTCATTAGCATTAAAAAATAGTCGTGCTAATAAAAATGAAAATCTATATGATTCACTAGAAACTGATGAATTAAACAATTTAAATATTACTGATAATTATGCTATTATTGGTGATAATGATGATGTAATTGATATTAAAAAAGTTAAAGAAATGGTTGATTCTCGCTATAAAACTCCCCAAAAACGTAAAACCTTTAATTTTGATATGGAAACTGAAGAAGAATTACCATCATTAGAAGATACAAAAGAATATGATTTAAATGCTATATTATCAAAAGCTCGAGAAAATAAAGTTGTAGATTATGAAAAAGAACGCTTAAAAAAAGTAAGAGATACTCAATTTGATATATTAAGTAATTTAAATTTAGATAAAGAAAAAGACCAAACTTTAACTGATGAAATTGAGCCTTTTAATTCTTCAGATGATTCATCAACTGAAATAAATCCATTAGATATCTTAGAAGATTTAAAAGGAAATGACAATACAGTTACAATTAAAGGTATGACTGAAGAAGTAAAAAAATTAGAAGAAGAGCAAACTTTACCAAAAAAAGAAAAACCAGTAACTGAAAAAATAAATGTAGAACAAAGTGAAAAAGAAGAAGATACAACTAAAATTGATAAAAGTTTTTATACAACTCAAACAAGTTTTAACAGTAGTGATTATGATGACTTTAATGATTTAAAAGAAGATGTTAAAGTAAATCAAATTTTAATAAAAATAATTATTTTTATTATTATAATTGCCATTATAGCTGGAGGTATTTTATTAGCTAATAAATTTTTAGATTTAGGCTTATTTTAAAGACACTATTCATAAAATATACTATGAGAAGAAGAATATATTTAAAAAGGAAAAAATATAAATTTAATATTCGTAGTTTATATATAATATCTGGTATATTTTGTGTAATTGGTGTTTTTTTTATGTTAAATTTTTTTAATAAAAAAATTATGCCAAAAATGATATTAATGACTGAATCAATAATTGATAAATTAAATAATACAATAATTAATAATTGCATAGCTAAAGACTATATAAATGAATCAACCATTGAAAATATATTAAACATTCAAAAAAATTCTAATGGTGAAATAATTAATGTTAATTTTAATATGGAAAAAATTTATGATATAACTGACCATATTTCTAGTAATATTATTAATGAAATAAATGATTTAAAATTAGAACAAATTGATTTTGTATCTAAAAGTCATACTAAAAATAAAAATGTTTTTTTAGCGATTCCATCAGGTGTTGCTACAAATAATGTTTTATTTTATAATTTAGGACCAAAAATACCTATAAAAGTCGCTTATATTGGTAATTTGTTTACTAATATTAAAACTAATATTAAAGATTATGGAATAAATAATGCTTTAGTTGAAGTATATATATGTATTGATATTCATAATCAAATAATTGCACCATTTATCGATAAAGTTAAAAAATCAAGTTATACTTTATTAATTGCTAGTACAATTATTCAAGGTCAAATTCCTGATTACTATAATGGTTTAATGGAATGGGAAAGTAATTTAAAAGCTACAAATTTAAATTAGTATAAATAATTTTGATTCTGCCCATAATATAAATGGTGATATGATGAACAAAGAAGAGTATAAAAAGCTAGTAAAGAAACACGTTCCTAAAAAAAATAAGATTAAAAGTTTAATTATTGCCTTTTTAGTTGGTGGATTGATTGGTTTTTTAGGACAAGTTTGTGTTAATATTTTAATTTCTAGTTTTGGTTTAATAAAAACAGAAGCCTTCGCATGGACAGGATTAATTATTATTTTTATTGCTAGTTTATTAACTGCTTTAGGATTTTTTGATAATTGGGTTAGTAAAGTTAAAGCAGGTTTAATAATTCCTACTACAGGTTTTGCTCATTCCATTACAAGTTGTGCCCTTGATTATAAAAAAGATGGATTAATTACTGGTTTAGGTTCTAATTTTTTTAAATTAGCAGGTAGTGTAATTTTATATGGTGTTATATCTGCCTTTTTCTTATGTGTTCTAGAGGTGATAATCCATGGCTAGTTTAAAATTCAATAATGTTTATATAAAAGATTTTTATTCTATTGCTGGACCTTTAGAAAAGGATGGTCAAATTAGAAAATTTGATGCAACGTTAGATGATTATTATTTTGGTGAAAAAACTTTTGAACAAGCTGAAATTAAAATGCAACAAACAGTTATAGATAACTTATTATTTAATAATAGTTTAAATAGTACAGATATTGATTTGTTAGTCGGTGGGGATTTACTTAATCAAATTGCTATAACTAATTATAATATTAAAAAATATAAAATTCCTTTTTTAGGTATATATAATGCTTGTGCAACATTTGCAGAAGGTTTAATTATTAGTAGTTTGTTTTTAGAAAATAAAAATGCTCAAAATGTAATTACTATAACTAGTAGTCATAATTTAACAGCCGAAAAACAATTTCGTTACCCTGTAGAATATGGTTCAGTAAAGTATGCTACTTCTACCTTTACGTCTACTGGTAGTGTTGGAGGTTTACTAGCTAATAGTGGCAAAATAAAAATAGAATCGGCTACTATTGGTTGTGCTATCGATTTAGGTTGTAGTGATGTTAACAATATGGGAGCAGTAATGGCCCCTGCTGCTGCAGACACTATTAGTAAACATTTAAAAGACTTAAATCGAGATATATCTTATTATGATTTAGTTTTAACCGGAGATTTAGGGAGTATCGGTTCTAAAATTTTTTTAGAATATTTAGAAAGAGTTTATAAAATTAAATTAAAAAAACATATGGATAGTGGTTGTGAAATATTTTTAGAAAATCAAAATATTAATGCTGGAGCAAGTGGTCCAGTAGCATTGCCTTTAGTTTTATTTAATAAAGTTATTCATAATCGAAAATATAAAAAGATTTTGATTGTAGCTACTGGTTCGTTACATTCTCCTCAATTAGTTAATCAAAAAAATACAATTCCAGGAATAGCTCATGCAGTTAGTTTGGAGGTTCAATAATGCAATATTTATATGCTTTTATTTTTGCAGGTACAGCTTGTTTAATTGCGCAAATAATATTTGAAAATACTAAATTAACACCTGGTCATGTAACAAGTATTTATACAGTAGCTGGAGCTATTTTAAGTTTTTTTGGACTATATGATAAATTAATTACTAAATTTGGAGCGGGAGCATCGGTATTAATTTCTAATTTTGGTCATATGCTATATTCTTCAGCTTTATTAGGTTATGAAGAACATGGTATTTTAGGTTTATTTAGTGAACTTTTATGTAAATCTAGTGCAGCTATAGTAGGAGCAATCGTTTTTTCTTTCGTCTTAGCTTTAATATTTGACCCAAAAGATTAAAATAATAAAAAAAGTAAAGAATATGCTAAAAGTTCTTTATTTTTTATTTGTTATAAAGCAAATATTTGATATAATGTAAATAGTAAGTGAGGTTAGATACTATGAATTATAATATAAATCGGGGGGGGTATTTTAATAAACAAAAGTACCCGAAGATGTTAGCTTGTTTAGGATTTTTAGTAGGAGTATTAATAATAAGTGGAATAAGTTATGCCCTATGGAGTACAACAAAGGAACAAACAAGTATAAATAGAATAAGTAGTGGCTGTTTAAAATTAGAAGTAACTGAAGGAACAAATATAAATATAGAGAATGCCTATCAAACACCAGATAATGAAGGATTAAATCAAGAAGGTTATACATTCACAATAAACAATAATTGTAATTATGAAGAATATGTCGAAGTAAATTTAGATATCAAAAATAATAATACATTAGATGCAAAGAATATCAGAGCAACATTACTATATAACAACAAAAAAATAATCGAACCAAATAATTTAAATAATTTATTAGATAGAGAAACAACAAACAAAGAATATAATAAAGGTAAACATTTAACAACAGTAAAAATAGATGCCAATAAAAGTAAACAATTAAATTTAAAAATATGGTTAGATGAAAACACCAGTTTTAACGATTTACAAGAAAACAATACCTTTGAAAGTAAAATAGAAATAAATAGTATCAAAAGAGAAAATATTTTAGCTAGTGATTATGTTAGAATCATAAGTGAAGATAACGAACAACTAGCTTATGATGAAACAATCGACAACAACTTAAGATATATTGGAGCAACACCTAATAACTATGTGGATTTCAATAATGAAAAATGGCGCATCATCGGAGTTATGAATAACGTATATAATGAAACCGGTAAAAAAGAAACAAGAGTAAAACTTATAAGAGCAAAATCATTAGGTAATTTTAAATGGGATTACAAACAAAATGGGATAGGTTCATCAATGAGTAAGAATGGAAGTAATGATTGGTCAGATAGTCAATTAATGATGATGTTAAATCCAGAAGATGTAGTAAAAGAAAATTGGCAAAATACAGCCAAATCAAATTATGAAATTGATAGTGAAGGGTATGTATTAGATAACAATAAAATTAAAATTTATAGAGGAGTAGGTAGCTATTATAATCATGAAACAGGGTATAAGCCCAATAAAGTATCAAGTACCGAAAATTTTGTTGAACAAGAAATTGATTTTAGTGAAATTGGTTTAAAAGATGAAAGTAAAATATTAATTGATAAGGCAATATTTAATTTAGGTGGAGTAAAAAGAACAAATAGTAATGATGATAATATATTATTAAATATACATGAATTTTATGATGCCGAACGTAATAGTGTAGTTCCAAATAATTCGTATCCGAAAGAGTGGGTAGGATATGTTGGTTTGATGTATCCCAGTGATTTTGGTTATGCTACAAGCGGAAGTAGTGAAAAAAGTAGAAATTCATGTTTAGAATTACCACTACATCATGGTTGGAATAATAATTTAGAATGTAGTAATAATGACTGGTTATCTGATAATGATATTCAATTGTCAATAACTCCTTATGCTGGATGGCTTGATTGTGTTATAGGTATTTCATATAGTGGTGAAGGTTTAGGTGTTCAACAAGTTTATAATAGCCATGTTATAAAGCCAGTTGTATATTTAAAATCAAATACTATAATAAAAAGTGGAACAGGAACTGAAAAAGACCCATTTGTTTTAACAATATAAAAATTTGATTTAATTTACTATTGATAAAAAAGCGAAAATAACATATAATAAAAACGTAGAAACAGCTGAGCTTAGCTCAGGTGACTACGGTTTGTACCACCTAAACTAAATTAGGTG
>CANRCO010000066.1 GCA_947629125.1 uncultured Bacilli bacterium
TTATAAGAAATAACTAAATCTTTATGTCCAGCTTTTTCTTGTTTTTTATTATAATTGTCAATAAATTCGATAACTTTGTCTTTAGAATCATAGTCTTTTGGATAAATATTAATTGAATTTGGTTTATCTGGGTCAACAATTCCTAAAGTTTTACAAACACTTTCATAAGTATATTGTTCTCCATCAAATTTACTACCAGTTAAAACATTAATTTCTTTATTAGTTGTTTGTTCTTTATAAATATCAGTTTTAGCAATATTATCAATAACATAATCAATTAAATCATGATTATAACCAACTAATTTTTCTTGGTCAGATGCAGCAGCTTGAACTTGAAGAACACCAACAATTTTTAAATCTGTTCCATTATTAACAATATTTTTTAGATAGGCACTATCTTTTGAATAGTCGCGATAAACACCGTTTTCTTTTTTATAATAATCAGAATTTAATACTAATTTATAAGTTGTATTTAAAATATCATCATAATTGTATTTTGTTTCTTTGATTTTTTTATTATTTTTTAGTAAATCATCTAATTGAGTACGGTCTTTTATATCAAGTCCATATAATACTGAATCGGGAATAATTCCACTTTCATCTACTATTAATGCTAATTCATTATATTCTTTAGGGAATTTTCCTGCTAATAATTCATAACGATTTTCGGCTAATAATTCAGTAAATAATGGTTCTGGTTCGGTTTCAATCATATCGGCTAATTCTCCAGATGTATCCTTGATATCAGCAATATCTAATAAATTAAAGGTATTTGGATTAATACTAGTAATCTTGTTATTTTTTGTTGAATATATTTGTAAATCTAGATTATATTTATATTGAATTTCAGAAGCATAATTTCTAAATTCTTTATGAGATTCTATGTATTTTTTAAATTCTTCTAGATTATTTTTCTTAACTACTCCAGAAGTTAGTGATTGAATTTCGCTATTTATATCATCACTTGAACATAGTTTTTTGTCAGTACATTTAGCATCATCTCCACCAAATATTCCTTCAGTTCCTTCAGTTAAATATTTAGAGATGTCTAATGATTCTTCTGCTACTTCGATTGGGAATTCAGTTAATGATTCCTTTTCTTTTTCCGATACGTAGTTAGATACTCCGTTTGATAAAGCTAAGATTAAAGCTATACCAATTATACCCATACTACCAGCAAATGCCGTTAAGAATGTTCGACCTTTTTTGGTCATCAAGTTATTAAATGATAAACTTAATGAAGCCATAAATGACATCGAAGTTTTTTCTTCTTTATTATTTTTTACTATTTCTTTTTTTCATCTTCTTCATTATAAGGATTAGTATCATCTAAGATTTTTCCATCCTTTAATTCAACTATTCTTGTTGAATATTCATGAGCTAACTCTGGGTTGTGAGTAACCATAATTACTAGTCTATCTTCAGCAATTTCTTTTAAGATATTCATAATTTGGATACTTGTATGAGAATCTAGTGCTCCGGTTGGTTCATCAGCAAGAATAATCTCTGGGTCATTAACTAATGCACGAGCTATTGATACTCTTTGCATTTGACCACCAGAAAGTTGATTTGGTTTTTTATCAATATGTTCTTTTAAACCAACTTTAGTTAATGCTTCAATAGCTTTTTTTCTTCTTTCTTTTTTAGAAATTCCTGATAAAGTTAAAGCTAATTCCACATTGGCTAAAATAGTTTGATGCGAAATTAAATTATAGCTTTGAAAAATAAAACCAACGCGATGATTTCGATAACTATCCCAATCTTTATCTTTGTAAGTTTTTGTCGATACCCCTTCAATAATTAAATTTCCGCTATCATAATGGTCTAAGCCACCAATTATATTAAGCAATGTAGTTTTACCACTACCACTTTGACCTAATATAGAAACAAATTCATTGTTGCGAAAATTTATGCTTATTCCTTTTAATACATGTTGTTTATTTGTTCCATCTCTAAAAACTGAATATACTTTATATGGTTTCTTCATTTTAGTAGGAGCAACAATGGCTTATCTTTCTGCAGCAATAAAAAAATAAATGCATATAAAAGCCACGTTAAAAAACGTGGTTTTTAATTGTTATAATTAGTTATTTCAGTTGGAAGTAAATAACTAAATTGAGGCATATTACGCATACAACCAAAAACAATAAAAATAATAGTTAAAGCAATCCAAAATTTATTATTAATATGTTTTTGAAAAAAAGAAGTTTTTCCTTTAATATAACTAATAACTAAATCTAGAAGGTAAAAAAGCCAAATAGGAATAGTTATAAAAAGTAATGGATTATAACGAAATGCTTGGTAAAAATCTAAGTTTAAAATTGCAAATAACATTCTTGTTATTCCACAACCAGGGCAATATAACTTTGTTATTTTATGTATAGGACAATCAATAGCAAAATTAAATTTAGTATTTAAATATTTGTATAGTACTAAAAGACTTATAACTATAATGCTTATAATAAATGTATTTCTTATTTTACTTTTCATTTGAATAAAAAAGAAATATAATCTATATTTCTAATTTTCCGTAGCAGCAATTTTGTTTAAATCATTTTGAATTAAAGCATAGTTAACAATACTTAAACCAAATATTTGAATTATTAAATATAAAATTGCATTATCATTAGCTGGCAATTTAGCTTTTTCTAAAGCTTTTACAGATGCTTGACCCATTTTATATGCCCAATAAATATACCAAATACCACATGTTATGATACCTAGTAAAAGATCCATTCCACCATTTAATGATTCATCTCCACTTGCAGTACGCATATCATTAGTTATTTGAACAAACCAAACTAAACCATATATGCCACAAGTTATAACAGTTAAAACTACATTCATGGCAATATCTCTTTTTTTAATAGTCATAGTATACCTCTCTTTCTACCAAAATATTATCATATTTAATAAATTATCTCAATAATAAATTATAAGTTGTTAGTATAGCAAATATTCTAAAAAAAAATTTTTATTTAAAAACAAAAAATCTAGTAAAAAACTAGATAATTTATTAAAAACTCCGAAATTGGAGTTTATCTACATCTGGCAGGGGATGAGAGAATCGAACTCCCAACAGTGGTTTTGGAGACCATTATTATACCATTTAACTAATCCCCTAAAAAATTTAACTAATGATATTATAGCATAGAAATTAAGAAATCAAAATAAATTTTTAAACTTATTATCATATATTATAATGGTGAGATATATGATTGTAAGTTATACAGCAAAAGAATTAGATCTTTTAGCAAGGATTATGCGAGCTGAGGCTTTAAGTGAAGGTGACTTAGGGATGCTAATGGTTGGAAACGTTGTAGTCAATCGGGTTTTAGCTAATTGTTTAACTTTTAGGGATATCGATTCAGTTTATGATGCCATTTATCAACCCAATCAATTTTCTGGAACTAAAGGCTCATTATTTCAATCTTCAGCAACTTCATTAGAAAAAGGTTTAGCCCAAAGAATTTTAAATGGTGAAGATTATTATCCAGCTACTCATAGTCTATGGTTTTATGCACCTGGTAGTAATGCAACTTGTAAAAGTCAATGGTACGGACAAAATTTAGCTGGGCGATATAAAAATCATTGTTTTTATAAACCCGACCCTGGAGAATGTGCTGAATTGTATTAAAAAAACTGAGATTTTAAATTTCAGTTTTAATTTGGTATTAAAAGTTTTTGACCAATACTTAAATTTGTTGTTGCTAAGTTATTTAAATTGATTATATCTGTAACTGTTGTATTGTATTTTCGAGCTATGCTATATAAAGAATCACCGCTTTGAACGGTATAAGTTAGATAATTGTTTTTATTTGGTATTATCAGAGTTTGGCCGATAGATAGTAAGTTAGAAGTTAAATTATTAGCTTGTTTTAGTTCATCAACACTTATTCCATACATATTTGCGATTTTATATAAACTATCTCCGCTTTTAACTATATAAATATTGTTTGTATCATTTTGTGTTTCATCTGTATTACTTGGCAATTTTAATTGTTGACCGATACTTAAATTGTTAGAAGTTAAATTGTTTAATCTTTTTAATTCATCCACCGTTGTATTATATTTTTGAGCTATACTATATAAAGAATCTCCAGCTTTCACTATATAAACATTATCTGCAATTTTTTTATCAGGTATAATTAATTTTTGACCTACTGATAATAAATTAGAAGTTAAATTATTAGCTTGTTTTAGTTCATCAACAGTTAAGCCATACATATTCGCTATTTTATATAGACTATCTCCACTTTTAACAATGTAGACATTTTCATCAATTGTAATATCAGTTGTAGGTATTTTTAATTGTTGTCCTATAGTTAGAGCATTACTTGTTAAATTATTTAAAGCTTTAAGTTCAGCTACTGTCGTATTAAATTTTCGAGCTATGCCCCATAAAGTATCACCTGATACATTTTTTATGTAACATTGTTAAAAGTAAATATAATATCTATCCTTTTATCTTGATAGATATAAATCTTTTCAACTAAATTTATTATTAATTCTCTTGTTGGAATTTCTATTGATAAAAATTCATTAATGTATTTTTCTATTTTTTTGTTATCTATTTTGTTTGATTCTTGATTTTGATTTTTAAGATTATCAATATACTTTTTATTATCATCTATTTCTTTTTTTATATTTTCACTTACTCTTAAATATTGTGATTCGTCGATAATACCTTTTAATCTATCCATATAAGTTTTATCTAAATTTTTAGTTAGTTTATTATTGATAAATTTTAGACTTTCAATTTGTTTCTTTAATTTTAAAGTATTGTCTTCAAATTTTATATTTCTTATAGAATCTTTTATTTTGTTTTTATCAAGATATTTACGACAAACATCTTTAATATTATCTAAAATTACTTTTTCTAGTGTTTCATAGTTATTCGTATGTGTTGTACAAACATGATACTTAGAGTAAGTTCTATAATAATCACAAGTAGTATAACTTCTTTTTGTTTTATTTTGATATCTTATTGTTATTCGATGTTTACAATCGCCACAATATAAAAGTCCATCTAATAAATAAAATCTTTTCTTTTCTGGTCTTTTCACATTTTTAGGAAGTAAATCCTGTACATAATTAAAAGTATCTCTATCTATTATTGCTTTATGATTATTTGGAACAATGATATAGTCTTTAGGATTGTTTTTAACAGTTTTTTTAAGTTTATAATTTATCTTTTTAGTTTTTCCTTGAACTGAATCTCCAGCGTAAATTTGATTAGTTAGAATTGCTTTTATAGTTGTATCAACCCATACACCAAGTTCCTGTGATATACATTTACTACTACATTTTGTATTCCATACATAATTGTAATAAGATGCTGGAGTTTTAATTTTTCTTTTGGTAAGTTCTTGAGCTATATAATGATAGGTATTGCCTTTAAGTGCTAAATCAAATATTAATCTAACAGTTCTAGCTTGTTCTTCATTTATTATTAGATGATTTTTATTATTCGGATCTTTCATATAGCCAAAGGGACATCTTCCAGATACATATAAACCTTCTTTCATTCTTGAATGCAAACTTGTTTTTACTTTTTTTGAAATATCTTTCGCATACATATCATTCATAATTGCTTTAAAAGGTGCGATATCATTATTTGTATTATCTATAAATGTATCTATTCCATCATTAATAGCAATATATCTTATATTATTATTTGGAAAGTATTTTTCTATTAATTCTCCTGTTCCTATATAATCTCTACCTAATCTTGACATATCTTTAGTAATTATCATATTGATTTTACCTATTTCAATGTCTTTAATCATTCTTTTAAATGATGGTCTTTCAAAATTAGTTCCAGTAAATCCATCATCAACATACTCATCTATTACATTATAATTATTTTCTTTTACATATTGATTAAGTAAACTTCTTTGACTTATAATACTATCTGATTCGATATTTCCATCATCCCTTGATAATCTTATATAAAGTCCTACTTTAAAACTGCTATTCACAATTCTAAATTCATACTCCTTTCACCTTGGGAATAATGAGTAGTATTTAAAATATTACAAGTCGTATAAATATGTTTTTCTAATTCTATTTTTAATACATTAGTTATTATTTCATTTAAAGTTTTACCATTTTCTTTAAATTTTAAATTAACTTTGTATTTAACCATAGAGATTTATACCTCCAATAAATTCTATGGCAATAAACATTATTTTAGTAATATATTTAAGTATGAATAAATCATCTTACTTCGTAAGTGATATAAAAGTAAAATAGTGATTAATTCCTGTTTTAAATAATTTAGAAAACAAAAAAATCATCCTAAATTCTAATTTTCATTAAAATTTATAGAATGATTAATTTATTGATTATTAGCTTTTAATTTTAAAGTTTTTACAAATCTATCTGTTAATGCTGGTCTTGCAAATTGTTCTTCTAATATTAAAACACTATTTTTATATCTGTTATATGCTTTTTTATAGTTTCCTAGTACTATTTGTTTAACACAATAATCAACAATATTATCATAAATATAATCATAAATTATACCAGATTTTTCTTCTTTATTAATAGTTTCAACAATGATTGGCGCGATTTCATAATAATGTTCTATATCTTCTTTTGAAACAAAATTATCTCTAAACCATCTTAATACTGTTAATTCATAGCAATTATCATCAAAATTTTCTTGAAAATAATTTATACAAGCCGAAGTTAAATAACAACCTCCTGATCCCGAATTTGTATCATTTTTGTCAGGGTCGTGTGTTGTAGAACTCCATGATTCTTTATCATAATTTACATTAACATGTACTGCATCATGTGGTTTATCAACTTCACCACC
>CANRCO010000067.1 GCA_947629125.1 uncultured Bacilli bacterium
AAAGAAAAATGGTGTAATGGTAAAATAGCTCTATTTGGTAACTCAGGTGTTGCCATGAGTCAATGGCGTATTGCTGCCGAATGTCCACCACATTTAGTATGTATTGCACCTTGGGAAGCAACAGGAGATCAATATCGAGAAAGTATTATGGAAGGTGGTATTCCTGGTTTCTTTGGTGGGTCAATTGTTATTGCCGCTCAAGGTAAAGGCTACATTGATAATACAGTAGCGATGGCTAAAAAAGAACCATATGTTACAAGTCCTTATTGGCAAGATAAAATTCCTCATTATGAAAAAATTAATATTCCAGTTTATACTACTTGTAATTGGAACCATTTCCATTTAAGAGGAAGTTGGGAAGGATTTAAACATATTAAAACAAGGAAAAAATGGATGCGTTGCCATCAAGTATTTGAATGGCCAGATACTTATAATTCCAAATGGTTACAAGATTTAAAATTATTCTTTGACCGTTATTTAAAAGGAATTTATAATGGTTGGGAATTAACTCCAAAAATTAGAATGGAAGTTATGGATGCTTTTGAATATCCATATCAAACTAATCGTCCTGAAAATGAATGGCCACTTGCTCGAACTGTTTATAAAAAATTATATTTAAATGCTAGTACGCATAAATTAGGAGATGCTCCAGTTAAAAATGCTAGTAGTGTTAGTTATGACGGTGAAAAAGGTTTAACAACATTCGAATATACATTTAGAAAAGACACTGAGCTTACTGGTTATATGAAACTTAGAATGTATGTTGAAGCTAAAGGCCATGATGATATGGATTTATTTATCACAATTAAAAAGTTATCTACAAAAGGTGAAGAATTACCAGTAACTATCTTTGGTTCTGAACGCCATCCAGGAGCTTGGGGTAAACTTAGAGTTTCCGCTAGACACTTAGATGAAGAAAAATCAACAGAATATCAACCAGTTCATACTCATGATCGAACTGAAAAATTAAAACCTGGCGAAATTGTACCTGTTGATATTGAAATTTGGCCTATATCAAGAATATGGCACAAGGGTCAAAAATTACAATTACAAATTGCTGGAAGATACATTCGTGATGAATGGTTTGAACCACTAGTTTGGTTCCCAGATAATAAAGGTGAACATGTTATCCATACTGGTGGCAAATATGAATCATACTTATTAGTTCCAGTTATTCCACCTAGATATGAAGATGGCGACTATATTTATAGATAGGAGTAACTATGAACCTAATTGAAAATATTAAAGAAAAAGCAAAATCTAACCCAGGACGAGTAGCTTTTCCTGAAGCAAATGATGCCAAAATGGTTCAAGCTATCGATGAAGTTTCTCGAGAAAAATATTGTGATGTTGTAATTGTAGGACATATCGATGAAGTTAAAGCTTTATGTCAAGAAAGTAAAATTGATGATTCGACTTGGAAATATGTAGATTCTAATGATGAAGAATATAAAGAAAAGATATTACAAAAATATTTAAAATTACCTAATTTAGTTTATGGCGAAAAATCTTTGCGTAGAAGAATGAATGACCCATTATATTTAGCATTTATGATGGAAGCCATCGATGAAGTCGATGTAACTTTTGCGGGTATTACTAGTACCACAGGAGATATTATTTTAGCTGCTCAAACCATAGTTGGTTTAAATAATGAATTAGAAGTGGCATCTTCTGTTGGTATAGCAGAACTACCTAATTATACATTTTTTGATGGTGGTAATTTAATTGCAGTAGGTGATTGTGCAGTATGTACTAATCCTACTGCCTCACAATTAGCTAGTATTGCAATTAATACATGTGATACAATCCATGCAGTAACAGGATGGGAACCTAGATGTGCTCTTTTATCTTATTCAACTGATGGTTCTGGTAGTGGTGAACTCATTGAAAAAGTAAAAACTGCTGTTAAACTTGCTCAAGAAAGAAGACCTGATTTAAAAATTGATGGAGAATTTCAATTAGATTCGGCAATTGTTCCAGAAATTGCTCAAAAAAAGGTCAAAAGAGAAAGTGCAGTAGCTGGCAAAGCCAATATCTTAATTTTTCCTGATTTAAATGCTGGTAATATAGGTGTAAAATTAATTCAACAATTTGGTGGTGCTGATGCTTATGGTCCATTACTACAAGGATTTAGAAAGATATGTAGTGATTGTTCTAGAAGTGCTCCAGTATCGGAATTAGTTGGTAATATTTTATTTTCAATCGTTAGAGCAGGTGATTTAAAAAATGGTAAAAAATAAATTTCGAATTTTATCTATAAATCCTGGTTCTACTAGTACTAAAATTGGTTTATTTGATAATGAAAATTGTATTTTTAAAGTTAATATTGAACACAATCAAGATGTTTTAAAAACATTTAAAGAAATATCTGATCAAAGAGAATTTCGCCTTAATAATGTTTTAAACACTTTAAAAGAAAATAATATTGATATTGAGTCAATTGATGCCTTCTCAGGTCGTGGTGGTTCACTTGAATGTTGTGAAGGTGGAACTTATGAAATAAATGAACTTATGTATAATGATGCTAAATCTATGAGAATTGTAAAACATCCTTCGGCTTTAGGTATTGTTTTAGCCTATGAACTTGCTCATAAATATAACAAAAGATGTTTTTGCGTTAATCCACCCGATGTTGATGAATTTAATTTAGAATCTAGGATTACTGGTATTCCCGGAATATATCGAGAAAGTAGAATTCATGCTTTAAATCAAAAAGAAATTGCTATTAGATATGCCAAGAAAATTAACTGTAAATATGAAGATTTAAATTTAATTATTTGCCATGCTGGTGGAGGTATTTCCGTTGCAGCTCATAATCATGGTAAAATGATAGATTGTAACGATATTGTCAATGGTGATGGTCCAATGGCTCCTAATAGAAGTGGCTTTATTCCTGCTAAACCACTTGTAAATATGTGTTTTAGTGGTAAATATAGTGAAACTGAAATCAAAGCATTAATTAATAAAAATGGTGGTATTTTAGCACATTTAGGAACTGCTGATATTAAAGAAGTTGTTCAGATGATTAAAGATGGTAATAAAAAAGCTCAAATTATTTATGATGCTATGATTTATCAAATTGCTAAACAAATTGGTGCAATGTACGTGGCTTTAAAATGTAATTGTAGTGCTATAATTTTAACTGGTGGTATAGCTAATGAAAATTATTATATAAAAAAATTAAATAAATATATTAAGAATTTAGGTAAAATTGAAGTTATGCCAGGTGAATTTGAATTAGAAGCTTTAGCTGCTGGTGCTCTTAGAGTCTTAACAAATACCGAAAAAGTTAAAGAATATATTGGTAAACCAGTATTTAATGGTGTGCTTGGAGATTAATAATGAAAAGAAAAGATATAGGTAAACTTTTATTACCAGGTGTGATAGTAGGATTTATCTTAGGTATTATTTTAGTATCTTTAGTTGGAGTCGATAAAGAAAATATTATTCCTAATTATATAGGTGGAGCAATGTGCTGTTTAGTACCAACATTTTTAAACTGTTTAATAGTTTTGTTTGGTACTGCTAAAAATCTTAAAAGAAAAATTTCTTTTAAAAATGTTTTAATTAGAATTTTGCCTTATGTATTATTAGCAGGAATTATCGGCTTATTTATTGTAGCAGTTGTCATTGAAAGATTAATTGGAATTGACACAAGAACTATTTCTTTAATGATTACAGCTATATATGAAGCAATTTTAGGAGTATTAGTTTCAACATTATTTGCTTATATTACTCTAAAAAAATATATAAAAGATGTTAAATATACTAAAAGAAATAAATTAAATAAAAAATATTTGGATTATTAGATTACCAAGTAAAATAAATATTAAAAGAGTTTGCATTTACGTAAACTCTTTTAATATGAAAAAAAGGAGCAAAAATAGACTTTTATCATACTTTATGATAGGAGGGAATAGTATGGCAAAGAAAATTGTAATAGATCCAGGTCACCCGAGTAAGATTAAACCCAGTATAAATAGAACTAGTTGTAGCAATTAATAATCTATATAATTTAATAATAAATAAAGTAAAATACTTTTTAATATGATTATTTTTACCAAGATAACCCAAATTCTTACTAGTTTTAATTTTTTTATATGGGTTACTTGTTTGTAGTAAATTATATTTTAGAAAATAATTTATTTTATGGCATAAAAAAACTATAAATTGTATAATCAATTTATAGTAAATGAATGAATTACTTATAAACTTTTTCAATGATTTTAGTCATACTGATTTTTGCTTGTTTACTACATTTTGTAGTTGGGCTTCCACCTGAACCACAGTTACAATTACAACTTCTACAATTGCATCTGCTTGAATATAGTTTTTCATTAGTATCATATTTTTGATTTTTTTTGAAAGCATCTAAATTAACAAATTTCACTTTAGCATTCCACCTAATTAATACATTTTGGTATAATACATTTTAATAATTCAATATCTTTTTAGGATATTTGCAAATTAATAATGAAGGTGATAATATTTTAATTAATATAAAAAGTATAAAATGTTATCCAAATTAGATAGGAGGTGTAGTCGATAGTTCGACTTAATTATGTTTACAAAAAAACAAATGTGTATTAATTTTTTGAATAAAGAAGATATATTAATATGCCCTTATTGTAATGAATTTTTAAATTTACATAATAATATGTTAATTTGTAAAAATAATCATAGTTTTGATATTAATAAAAAGGGTAATTTATTTTTAGTAAATACCACAAATTATAAAAGTAGTAAAATTTATGATACACCATTATTTAAAAGTCGTAGAGAATTTATAAATAAAAATTATTATAGTGCTGTATACGATTATATTAGTAAATTTATAAATTCTTGTGATTTAAAAAATATTAAAATTCTTGATTTAGGCTGTGGAGAAGGAAGCCATGTTAAAAAAATTCAAGAAAAAATAAACAATAATCATGTAATATATGGTTTAGATTATTCAAAAGATGCTATAAATATGGCTACTGATTATTTGCAAAATGGTAATTTTTACTTTGTTGCTGATATTAATAATATTCCTTTAAAATCCAATAGTATAGATGTTATTATTGATTTTTTATCTCCTTATAATTCATTGCAAATTACAAGAATTTTAAAAAATAATGGTTATTTTATCAAAGTTGTTCCAGGAAATAATTATTTAATAGAATTAAGAAATGCCTTTCTATTGGATAATTATGAAAAAAAGGATGAAATAAAAAATAATATTGAAAAAAATTTTGATATTTTATCAGAATATGAAATTAATGAGAAAAAAACAATTTCAGAAAGTGATTTGAATAATTTAATAAACATGACACCGATGTATAATAAAAAAATAAAAAATAATAGAACAGTAACAGAAATAACAATTAACTTAATTATATATGTTATGAAAAAGAGGTAACAATGAAAAATAGTAAGTTTATGCAAGTAATAAAAATTAAATCAGGGGTTTATGCTGTTTTTAATAATTTATTAATGCAGCTAATATATTTAAATTCTAAAAATTTAATAAATTTAAAACAAATAACTATAAAAAATGGCATTTAAATACGCCGATTAATAATGAAATATGTTTAAATTGCCAAGCTCTATATATTTGTGGTGGCGGTTGTGCTATGCAAAGTAAAGACTTATTCGGCGATGAATTAAAAATAGATAAAGCTTTTTGTATTCATACTAAATTAATATTAAAATTTATATTAACTGAACTATATTATGAAAACAAATAAATTTTAAAACAACTAAAGATTTAAATAGTCTAAATGGACTGTCTTCAATATTTTTAAGACAGTCTTTTTTTGCATCCGTTTATTATATTTAGTTGATAAATTTTTAAATTTGTATTGTGAGAATTCGTAAGAATCGTTTTGTTATATTACTTAAAAATACCACAAAAGATTTGGAAAGATACAAAAAAGTAACTATATTTTTAGTATGAATATATAGCTTTTGTAAGGTATTTTATAGCTATTCCAAGAATAATATTAAATGACCAAACTTGTTCCTAAACAGATAAGTTAGTTTATAGAATGATTAATTCACTATCAAAAAATAAGGAGTTTTACTACGCTAGTAATAGTTATTTTGCTAATATATTTAAGTGTTAAAGAAAAAATAATAAGATAAATAATAAACTAGTTCCATATAGACTAAAACATCCAGATGTTTGTAAATAAAAATCTGCAAGTTGTGAAGAACAAACCTATCAGGAAAATTTGTTAAAAGAATTTAAGGAGGATTGATATATGATTAAAATAGGAGGATATTCTTTATAGAAAAGAAAAAGGGGGTATTGACAAAATGGGGGTAAATTATAATGTAATATATGTAACAAAAGATAATAAAGTAATCGAAGAAACTAATTTAAAAGATATAATTGCCAAAAAATTACTGCGAGTTATATTAGCAGAAGAAAACAGCGTGATTTTAAATAATTCTTAAAAATGTTATATAATATCTTTGTAGATTTATATTTGCTACAACAAGTAAGAATTGAGATATTGTAGCAAATGGAAAAAGTAGGTGTATATTGTAGGCTATCTGATGAAGATAGATATAAAAAAAACAAAAATGATGATAGTGAATCAATCGCTAATCAAAAAAGTATGCTTTTAAAATATGCTTTGGATCAAGGTTGGGAAGTTATAGATATTTATTCAGATGATGATTATTCAGGGGCGGGAGTTGAAAGACCTGATTTTAATAGATTAATTAATGATTGTGAAAATGGAAGAATAAATATTGTACTATGTAAAACACAAAGTAGATTTTCAAGAGATATGGAAGTAATAGAAAAATATCTTCAC
>CANRCO010000068.1 GCA_947629125.1 uncultured Bacilli bacterium
ACTCCTGCTTCTAATAAATTACTCATAGAAACAACGGCCATAAAAAAATCCCTCCTTCGTTAAACCTTTGAATAACTCAACTTAACAACTCACCTCTTTAGGCACTCGAGTTCTTAATCCTTATTCATGTATATTTGCTTTTTAAAGCCACAAATATTTTAACAAATTTAAAATATTTATACAAGTATTTTATTAGTATTTACAAAAATAAATGATCTAATAATATTTTTAAACCTAATAAAATTAATATAGTTCCACCAAAAATTAAACTTTTAGTCGAATATTTTCCTCCTAAGAATTTACCAATTATAACTCCTATTAAACAAATAACAAACGTATTAAGCATAATTATACTAATACTATAAAAAATATTAATTTTTAAAAAAGCAAATGTTATTCCCACGGTTAATGCATCCATACTAGTTGCAATTGCCAGTAAAAAAATTTCCTTAAAATTAAATAATGTTTGTTCATTCTCATTTTTATTAAAACTATCTTTAATCATTTTTAAACCAATAAAGCTAAGTAAAAAAAAGGCAATCCAATGATCAAAAAAACTAATAAAATCAGTAAAAGTGTAACCTAATATATAACCAATTAAAGGCATAATTCCTTGAAATAAACCAAACATAAAGCTAATAAACAATGCTTGTTTTATATTAAATTTAATCATTGTTAAACCTTTACAAATTGAAACAGAAAAAGCATCCATGCTTAATGCAATGCCAATTAAAAATAATTCAATAGTAGACAAATATATCACCATTAAATTATATTCTTTAAATAAAAAACAAATGTTAAGCACATTTATTTTTTCGAGTTATTTTCTTTTGATTTAAATATGGGTCAATTCCCTCATTTAAAATTTGTAAGTAATTATTAAAAACATCATATTCTTGCGTTATATTTTTATTTAAATTATTTTTAATATAATTAGTTAAAAGTTTTTCATTATACTTATTACTACATTCAAGATTAATAAAATCTGTAGTTAAATTTTGATAATTATCATAAATACAATTAATTGTTAAAAATAAATCTGGTTTTAGATTACTCTGTTCTCTAATTTTAATAAAATCAGTTAAGTTATCATTATTTTTTGGCTTTTTTAATTTTAAATAATCAGTTAATAAATTTTTTCTTAAAACATGTTGATGTTTAATTTTTTCTACTGTTTGATTAGTTAAATTATCTTCATTTTCATTATCAAAATAAGCTAAACTAGTTCTAATTTTTAAATCTTTATTTAATTCAAAAATAGCATTTAAATATTTCGTACCTAAAGTTTTTTGATTTTCAATATAATTTACTTGAAAAAATATTGCTTCTTTTTTACCTATATTAGGAAAAATTATTTGCCATGATTTTAATACACTATTTTTTTTAGATGGATAGATATTTACTTGTTTATTATTAACTTCTAAATAATATAATTCATTATCTTTATTAAGAATTAATTTTTCTGGTTGAAGTAATTCAAAATCTTTTAAAACTTGCGAAAAAAAATTATTTACTTTATCTTTGTTAGTAGGATTTAATACAACTTTTAATCCTAATTTTTGAAAATAAGCCAAAAAATCAATATTCATAACCAAATCACCCTCTGATTAGGTTGTATTATAATACAATTATTTAGCATTCTCAAGTATAAATGATTTTAATCCTAATATTTTATCAATTTTACCACTTTTAATTTTATAATCTAAAGTAGCTAAATTTTTAATTTTTGCTAATAATTCTTCTAAATTATAGTTTGCAGCTTGTTTAAGATATTTACTAACTTGCCATTGTTGTAATTTTAATTTTTGAGCAATAGCAAATTCATTGATTGTTTTATTTAAATAACTAGTCATATAAGTTAAACGGTATTCTCTAGCTAATAAATGAATTAAATGCGTTGGTTCGACTTTTAATTTATTTAAATCTTGAAATAATTTTAAAGCTTGGTCTAAATCTTTTAATAATACGGCATCCACAAATTTAAATTGATTATCATTAAAAATAGGTGCTACTAAATTTTGAATTTTAGAAATGTCTAATTTAGTTGGTTCTTTAAAATAAATAAAAATCTTATCTAATTCTTGAATTATTAAATCATAATTATAGTTATTTAATTGAGCTATATATTGCATACAATCATAATTAATTTGATATTTTGCATTCTTTACATAATCTATAGCTGTAGTAATAACTTCATTATTTTTGGTAATATTTAAATCAATAAGTTTATAATTGCTATTAATATATTTAGTAATTTTTTTACGCATATCAACTTTTTCATAAGTAACAAAAATTAAAAAAGTGGCAGGATTAGGATTTTCTAAATATTCTAATAATAATTTTTCATCTTTTTCATTTAATTTATCACTACCAAAAAAATTGGCATTTTTAATTATTAATGTTTTTTCTTCAGCAAACAAAGAGTAATAAGAAGCTTCATTTAAAATATCAGTTAGAGTTGTTTGTTTATAATTAATAGTGGTAATATTTTTTGCATCATTTATTAAACTATTTATTTGTTTATCTATTAATTTATAACTATTACTAGTAATTAGAGCAACCATCTTATTACCTCTTTTCTATAAATTATTATAACAAAAAAATGAAAAAGAACGAAATCTTTTTCTTTATATAAACATTATATAATGTACTATATTTTATGGATTGATTTTTTTATTGACTGGACGAATACCATTACATTATAAATTTTTTAAGGTGGATATGTTTCTACTTCTAATTTAGAATTAAATTTAAATACAATACTACCAACTATATCAGTTCGATAAATATTGGTATTTTTTAAATTAAATAATACTTCTTTATTAGGATGTCCATAATTATTATTTTTACCAACACTAATAATAGAATATTGAGGCTTAATTTTATCAATAAATGATTTACTACTACTTGTTTTACTACCATGATGTCCGACTTTTAAAAAATCAATATTATTTAATTGATATTTTTTTAATAATTTTGCTTCGACATTTGTTGAAGCATCACCCATAAAAAGAAATTGATAATTATTTAATTTAGTATAAATAATATTGGAATTATCATTTTCATTATTATAAATTTGAGTTTTTAAAAATAAGAATTCTGTATTATTAATAATTAATTTATTAGGACAGTTAGAAAAAGTTATTTGTTTATCATTTAAAAATTCTATTAAATCTTGTTCTAAATCATTAAAGTTTCCACAATTAAAGATAACCTTTTTTACTTTAAAATTTTTTATTAAATCAAGAGCATTACCTAAATGGTCATAATCACCATGACTAATAATTAAATAATCAATTTGTTTTAGACCTTGGCTTTTAAAAAATAAAATCAAATTATTAACTGTATAATTTATATTGTTTTTATCATTAGAAGCATTATACTTAACTATACCTCCCGTATCAATTAAAATACTTTCTTTATGATTAGGAAAAATAATTAAGCTACTATCCCCTTGTCCAACATCAAGATAATTTACTATTAATTTCTTATTAAAAATAAATTGATATTTCCCTATTAAAATAATGATAAATAAACCGATAATAAATTTTTTATTATATTTTAAATAACAAAATAAAATTAAGTAATAGATACTTAAAAATATAATATTTATTTTAGGAATAACAATTTTTAAAAATGTAATGTTAGCAAATAAATTATTTATTTTTTCTAATATTATTATTAAAAAGTTATAAAATGGTGCTAAAAAAGAAAAGATATAAGTAACTAAAGCCAAAGGATAATAAATAAAAGTTATTAATGGTACAAATACTAAATTAGTAATAATACTTAATAAATTGATTTCATAAAAGTTATAAATTGTTATTGGTAAACTTATAAGAGTTGCTATAAAACTTAATTTAATTAATTGCCAAAAATAATTACTACTTTTGACATAACTATTAGCTAAAATTAATCCTAAAGTTACAATAAAAGAATATTGAAAACTTATTTTAAAAAGCATAAATGGATTAAATAAAATAATAACTAAGCCACTAAATAATAAACATTTTAATGTTGAAAAATTTAAATTATATTTTTTATTAAAATATAAACAAGAAAAAAATGTTATAGTTCGTACTATCGCCGGAGCAAAACCAACAATAAAAACATAAAACCATAAAATAAATAAATTAAGTATTTCTTTGTGTTTAAATTTTCGAAAAATAAATAAAATTAAAGTAGAAAATAAAGAAATATGCATACCACTAATCGCAAACAAATGACTAACACCATTACTTTGATAATTTAAATAAACTTCTTGAGCTAAATCAGATTTATCGCCAAGAATAAAAGTTTTTAAATAAGCATTATTAGAAATATTATTTACCCTTTTATAAAAAAAGTTTTTAATTTTCATAAATATATTATTTGATTCAGTTATTTGATAATCGTTAATTAAAAAAAGATAATAAATATGGTCATAATACAAATATTTTTGATAATTAAATGTATTGGGAATAGTATTATTAGTTGGTTTAACCATTTTTCCATTAATTTTTATCTTAGCTCCAATTGCTAAATCTTGAAGTATATCATTTTTTTCAGCAACATTTTTAAGATAATAAGTTGCTTTTATTTTTTCCTTGGCTTTAATTGTTAAAGATAAAACATCATCATTAAGATTATAATTTAAAATTATGCCATTTAAACTGGTAGTAGCAATTGAATATTTACTATTTTTAGGTATGTTAATATAAATTAAACAATATATAAAAGTTATTAAAATTAGTATTATAAAAAATGTTTTAGACTGTAATATAGTCTTTAATTTTTGCAAATAAAGCCTCACCAATACCATCAACATTTAATAAATCTTCAATAGTTTTAAATGGACCATTAGCATTACGATAATCAATAATACTTTGAGCTTTAGCTTCTCCAATACCATTAAGAGTTATTAAAGTATTAATATCTGCACTATTTATATTAATTAAGCCACTTGTTTGATTATTGTTAGAATTAGAATTTTTATCAGTAATTTGAGCAGCATTATTAATAACATTAGCAGAGTTTGTTTGTTCTAATTTTTTCAATTCATTTTTCGTATTAATAATAACTACCATTTCATTACAAACCTGTTTACTTAAATTAATATTTTTAGTAGTAGCATCTTTAGTTAATCCTCCCGCCAAATCAATGACATCTTTTACTAAACAATTATTACATTCATAAACACCTGGATTTTGAATAGCTCCTTTTATATCAACATAAGTTTTTTTATCATCTTCTGTTACATTAGCTATTACTTCAGTTGTTTGAGATTGTTTATTTAATGAATTAACTAATTTCTTATTTTCTCTATTAGTAAAATAAACACTATAAATACTTATTCCAATAGCTACAACACATAATAAAACTACTACAATTAATAATATTTGGTCTTTTATCCATTCAATAATATCATCCATTTACTTCATCTCCTATTAGTATTATTACTTAAGAAGATTTTATTTCCTTTAAATTGCTAACTTGAATGGGTTATCTTTTGAACCATCTCCATCGACAATTTTGACAGATGATTTTAAATATAAGACGGGTCTAACATTAAATTCTTCTTTATAAGCGTACCAACTGCCAATACCACCACCTGCAAACAAATCTGTCACGCTATAATTATCACCAGAGTTAGGTGAAATAAGCCATTCAGATTGACCTCTACTACTATCCCATAACCAATCATTATTACGACAATCAGGGTTTTCACTTCCATCACTAGAGACATAATTTTTTCCCCAATTATATAAATTTTTGGTTAAACAAATATCTCGTCTTGTTTCTTCTCCACCGCTTGTTGCATAACCATAATCACTTGGATACATTAAACCGATATATCCTATCCATGTCGTTGGTCTTGTCACTCCATTACTATTATATACTTTCGTTCCTCTCTCTTCAGTGTACCATTCTTTTGTTGTTGCTTCCATATATTCACTATATGTCATACCACCTAAGTAATATTTGGCTTCTCCTATATATTTTTTACTTGCTTCGCTTAAACCACTATTACTAAAATCGACTTCTTCTTCAGTAAAATTTTCGATTTTTGCTATTGCTGGGTTATATCCTGTTGTTCGATTATAATAACTTCCTACTCCTTTATAAAATATTGTTGTTCCGTCACTTACTATTTTTTCATTATCAGAACTTATTGTGTATTTTAATTTTGAATTTTGAATTTCCCAATCTTTTTTTATAACATCTACTGGATTTAACATCATCATAAGTTGGGAGTCACTCCAATCGTTGCTTCCATATTCATTTGTTGATGAACCAACATTTGGTTGTTTGCCGTCCCATTGAAACTCTCCTAATGATTCATTTCTTATTAATTTAATTCGACTTTCTTTTTTACCTGTACCATCATCTATGTTATTCATAACTCCAATAATTCGCCATAATTCATCATTAAACCAAACGTAATTATCGGGATTTGCTCCAATATATCTTAAGTTGTTATCTGTTGTCTCATCATAGACTAATTGGTCTTTATTGTTTTTTTCTAATTCTTTTAAATAATGAGTAGCAGGTATTACCACATTACCACTTGCTAAATTTAGTTCACTAGATGTTCCAGTAAATTCTGCCTTACTTTGATATAATTTTATTCCAACTATTGTTACTACTAATAAAACTATTCCACACAAAAAAATATTACGTTTACGATTATCTTTGATTCGATAATCAAATTTTTTTAGGCTACTCATTATCTTCACCTACTAAGTTTATTCGGAGGTATTCTATTTGTTTATTAAAATACCCCCCCCCGATTTACATTATGATTCAT
>CANRCO010000069.1 GCA_947629125.1 uncultured Bacilli bacterium
GAATTCTTAGCAGAAGAAGAAATGGTTAGTCAAAAAAATCTAACTAAGAAGTTAAATAAAGAAGAAGTTAAAGGTAATATTGAATTTGATAATGTTAAATTTACTTATGATGGTAACGATAAACCAACCATTAAAAACTTTAGTGCCAAAGTTAAAGCTGGTCAAAAAATTGCTATAGTTGGTCCGACTGGGGCTGGTAAAACAACCATGGTTAATTTACTTATGAAATTCTACGATATTGATTCAGGAGATATAAAAATTGATGGCATTTCTACTAAAGAATTAACAAGAGAAAATATTCACGAGTTATTTACAATGGTTTTACAAGATACTTGGTTATTTAATGGTACTGTTAAAGAAAACATTGTTTATAATCGTAAAGATATACCTGATGAAGAAGTTAAAAAAGTTTGTAAAACGGTTGGAATTGACCATTTCATTAAAACATTATCTAAGGGTTATAATTCTATTTTAGATGATAATGATTCAATTTCGTCTGGTCAAAAGCAACTTTTAACAATTGCGCGTGGTATGTTAGAAGATGCTCCATTCTTAATTTTAGATGAAGCAACTAGTAATGTTGATACACGTACTGAAGAATTAGTTCAACAAGCTATGGATAAATTAATGGAAGGAAGAACATCCTTTATTATTGCGCACCGTTTATCAACAATTAAAAATGCTGATTTAATATTAGTTATGAAAAATGGTAATATTATTGAACAAGGTAACCATGATAATTTAATGAAACAAAATGGTTTCTATGCCGAATTATATAATTCACAATTTGAGTTATAAGATACTTAATTATTAGGTATCTTTTTTTTAATATGTTTAAAATTTTGACAAAATTCTTTTATTTTTTTTGTTAATCGTGTATAATCTAATTATAATAGGATAGAAAGTAGTGACAATATGCAAGAAAAAGTAACTTTTCGCATTGCCAATATAAATGATGTAGAGGCAATAATTAAATTATGTAATGAATGTTTTGATGAAAATACAAGTATCGATTATGCTAAAAAAATTTTTTTAGAAACACAAAATGATACAAATCAAATTTATTTAATTGGGGAATTAAATGGTCAAATAATTGCTCATACTAAAATAACTGTGATACCAACAATTTATGAAAAAATGAATACATACGCAATTATTAATCATGTTTGTGTTAAACCGGAATATCGACGATTAAATATAGCTACTAAAATGTTAGATGAAGTAAGTAAAATTTGTAAAGAAAAAAAATGTGTAGCTATAGAATTATGGAGCAATAATTTTAGAGTTCCTGCTCACGCATGTTATAAAAAGTATGGTTTTTTAGTTAATGATGCTAAATTCTTTTCTAAAGATATCTAAGGAGGTTTAAATGAAAATAAGTAATGTCTATATAGGTGGTTGGTTTCAAAGAACAATGTTACAATTATCTGAAATTTATGATTTTTTAAGACAAGGTACATCTCAATTAAATTTAGATAGTAAAAAATTACTTGAATTAAGAAAAAATTTAGGTATTGGAAAAATTGATTATAGTGTTGACGGTGAAGAATATATTGAATATACAACTGCCGAACAAATTAATGTTAAAATATTTGAAGATGGCCTTATAATTTTAAATAATAAAAATGTTAGTGATGAAACTTTATTTGCCGATATCGATAAAGTAACAGATTATTATGAAAATAGACTTTCTACTGCTTTTAATTATTTGTTTAGTTTAGGTGCTCCAGTTCCAAAAGAATTAGCTCAAATTGAAAATATATATCCATATTTTATTGTTTGTGATAATGCTAATAAAGAACAAATTAATGATTTATTAACTAGGACCGAAAAACAGAAATATTTTGAATTTAGTAATCCAAAATATGATGTAATTCGTGGTGATAAATATTATTTTATAAATAATAAAAAGAATTCTTTTACTAATATTGAAAGATATATTGAAGAGCAGGTATTTATTCGTGAATTTAAAGGTCAAATGCATCGTTATTTAAATATTCATCGTATTATATGGGAAAAAATAGATGCAGTTAAAGAAAATGTTAATGTTCGAGGGTCAGAAATTGTTAAATTTACTTCTAAACTTGAAGGGTATGCTAAGACAATTAACTTAATTGATGGACGTATTAATCAAATGGGAACATATATAGCAACACGCGAAAAGATTGCCAAAAGCGATAAGGAACTTTCAGAATTTTTAGCTATTAGTGGTTATCGCTATGAAACTTTAAGAGATACCCTTGATTATATTAAATATTTATGGGATATGACGCAAAATTATGTTAAATCAGCTCAAAATTTATTTGAAAGCTTAAAAAGTGATGTTACTAGTAAATCGGTTGACAGTTTAACAATTGTTACAAGTATGTCAGCAGGAGCTTCAATTATAGGTTTATTAACAGAAACTGCTCCAGAATTTACTATATTTGGTGTAATTTATTTCTTTATTTTAGCTTTAATTGGTTGGATATCAACTAAAGTATTAGGAACAATTTCAAATAAAAGAAAATATGAAGTTTCAGATATTGAATATGTAAAGGATATTAAATAATTTAATGCGTCGTTATTTTAATATATTTAGAACATTACTTTCATTTGGTAATAAAAAGCGTTTAACGATATTATCGATGTTTATTTCCAGTGCTTTAAATAATGTTGCATCGCTTTTACCGCCAATTGCTACTGCTGGTATTATTGGTGTTATTACTCAAAATAATTTTGGTGGTATTTGGTTTTATGTTTTATTATATTTAATTTTTTATGTAATTTACTTTGCAAGTTTACATTGGAATTATTATACTTATACTGTTTTAGCTGATTATTATCATTTAGAGGTTCAGAAAAATTTATTTGATCATGTTGCTAATAATGAAGCTATATTCGATAAAGTATCTAAAGGTAAAATTACTGATACCTGTAGTGATGATATAAGATATTTAGTTGATGTTGTTGATTGTAGTGTAAAAGCTTCAATGAGTATTATAAAATTAATTATAATTTTCTTGATTTTTATGTATTACAATATTTATGTTGCAACTTTTGTTTTAATTTTAGACTTATTATATTTGAAATTAATGAATGATAATTCTAAACAAGTAGCTAAATATTATGAAGGTACACGTAAATATGAAGACAAAGTATTAGATATTTTAAATCAAATGTTAACAAATTTAAAACAAGTTAAAACTTTAAATTTAATGCCTAATTTAAATCGTAAATTAGATAAAACAAGATATAAATGGCGTGAACAATATAAAAATAAAAGAGATTTTTTAACAATTCGCTATTCTTTAATTCCATATATTGTTTATATCGGAAAAATTATGTTATATATCTTTTTAGCTTATTTAGTTATAAATAAAAAAATGACATTAGATAAATTAGTATTATTAATAAGTTATTTTGAAATGACTATAACATGTACTGATTTAATGTTAGATAATTTACTTAATTTAAGTAATTATGGTATTAGAGTTAAGCGAATTAAAACAATTTTAGATTATGAACCACAAAAAAATATTGATTTTGGTGATTTTGATAATGATTATATAAATGGTGTTGTTGAATTTAAAAATGTTTGTTTAGAAATTAAAAATAATTTAATTTTAGATAAAGTTTCATTTAAAATATATCCGAATGAAATTAATGCTATTGTTGGTCATAGTGGTAGTGGCAAATCTACAATTATTAATTTGTTATATCGTTTGAAAAGAGTTAAATCTGGTGAAATATTAATTGATAATGAAAGTATATATAATTATTCTAAAAATGTTTACTTTTCTAATGTTTCAGGGGTTTATCAAAAGCCATTTGTTTTTGAAATGAGTATTCGTGATAATTTATCTTTAGTAGATAATAATATAAACAATCAAATTGCTGCTTGTAAAAGAGTTGGATTACATGATTTTATTATGAATTTACCAAAAGGATATAATACTATTTTAAAAGATGATACTTCGGTTTTTTCCGATGGGCAAAAACAATTGTTAGCTTTAGCAAGAGCAATATTATCTAAAGCTGAAATACTTCTTTTAGATGAAATAACTAGTAATATTGATTCTTGCAATACTAAATTAGTAGCTAAAATATTAGAAGATTTAAAAACTGATCATACTATAATTTTAGTTACTCATAAACCAGAAATGATGGATATTGCCGACCATGTTGTAGTTTTAGATAAAGGTAAAGTAGTAGCTAAAGGAAAAAATTCTGAAGTTTACAAACGTAATAGTATTTATCGTGAATTAAAAAATCGAAGCTTTGCTAGTTTGAGTGCACAACTAGATTAAAGCTTTTTATTTTTGTACTTTTAAAATGTTTGCTACTATAACTGTAAAAAAGGAATATTTTAAAAATATCAAAATAAAATTAAATACTAATAATAAAGAAAGTAAGGTTTTAATATGAATAATGAGTTATTAACTAAATTTAAAGAAGAAAATAAATATATATATTATTTAATGAAAATAATCCACTTAAATGAAAATAACTTAGTAGGGAAAAATTTAAGTGTCATTTTAGAAAAACAATTATTTTTAATAATTTTTAATAATTTAGATAATCATAATAGACAAAAAATTATTGAATTAAAATTAAAAGAAAATAAACTCGTTTATAATATATTTATTGAAAATGGTTTTTGGAAAGTTCCCTATCAAGATGAATATATTTTTGCTAAAAAAGATGATAATGTTAATTTAATTTACACAGTTAAAAAAATTGGTAATACATTTAAGGCTTTAGCTGATTTTAACGATAATTATTTAAATCGTTTATTAAAATATTATGAAAACGATTTAAATGATTTAAGTAATTTAATTGAATTAAATAATGCAATTTTTTGTAAACATCAAATAGAATATATAACTAATATTAATACAGAATATTATGATAATGTATTAAGCATGATTGATATTCTTGATAAGAGTAGAACTATGCCAAATAATAAAATTACTCAATTTTTAGAAAATTATAATCCAAGTAAAAGACTTAAAAAAACAAGAAATTAGGACTAAAAAAGTCCTTTTTTTCATATTGTTTGATAGGTGATGGTAGTGAAAAAAATAATAGTAGTACTAATAAGTCTTTTTATTTTAACAATACCTAAAGTAGAAGCAATATCTGCTAGTAGTTATATTGTTATGGATATGGATACGAATAGAGTTCTTGCGGGCAGTAATTATAACAATCAATCATTAATTGCGAGTATTACCAAGATTATGACTTGTCATATTGCCATTAAATATGGCGATTTAAATGAAAAGATTACCGTAGGAGATGAAGTTTTAAAAGCTTATGGTAGTGCTATTTACATTGAAGTAGGAGAAGAACTTACCTTAAAAGAACTTTTATATGGTTTAATGTTACGAAGTGGAAATGATGCAGCTATGGTTATTGCAAAAAATGTAGCAGGTTCAATGGAAAACTTTGTTGATTTAATGAATGAAGAAGCTAAAAGAATTGGCATGAATAATACAATTTTTTATAATAATCATGGCTTAGAACAAGATGATGGTACAGCCAATCTATCAACAGCTTATGATATGGCATTAATTACCCATGAAGCTATGCAAAATAGTACCTTTCGTGAAATTTTTAAAACTAAAGAAAAAGTAGTTAAAACTAATTATAAAACTTATAAATGGGTTAGCAAAAATAAATTAATTCATAGTACCGATTATATTATTGGAGGCAAAACTGGTTTTACTAAAAAAGCTCATCGAACACTAGTTACTGTTGGTAGTAAAGATAATAAAAATATTATTGTAGTTACCTTAAATGATGGGAATGATTTTGCTGACCATTTAGAACTTTATGAAAAATATTTTAAAGAATATAAAAGTGTGGCGATATTAAAAAAACAAGATTTTAATTTAACTAGTAAATATTTAAAAGACTATGATTTGTATATTAAAAATGATGTAAATCTTCTTTTAAAAGATAACGAGATAAATAAAGTTAAAATTAAATATAATTTAGATAAAAATAAAGATATTTTAAATGATTCAATTGTTGGAACTGCCCAAATTTATTTAGGTAAAGATAAACTTAAGGAAGAAAAAATTTATGCAATAAAAAAAGAAAAAACTGTAGAAAAAAAGAGTAGTATTTTTACGAAAATTAAAGGATGGTTTTCTTGGTAAGTATTATTTGGGTCTTTTTAATATTAACTGGTATTATCTATAGTTTTTTTACGGGGCATATTGAGGTAATTAATAATAGTATTTTAAATAATGGTGCCAAGGCTTTAGAATTAATTATGAGTTTACTACCGATGTTAGTTTTGTGGAGTGGCATTATGCAAATTGCAGAAGATAGTGGTCTTTTAAATAAGTTTGCTAAATTTTTATATCCGGCTTTAAGTAAATTATTTCCAAGTGTACCTAAAGATAATAAAGCTTTAGGTTATATTGCTAGTAATATTGCTGCTAATGCTATTGGTTTAGGTTCTGCTGCAACGCCCTTTGGCTTAAAAGCAATGAACGAATTACAAGAAATTAATGATAAAAAAGATACTGCTAGTGATGCAATGATTACTTTTTTAATTTTAAATACTAGTGGAGTTACGATTATTCCTACCACGATTATTGCTTTAAGATTAGCCTATAACAGTCAAAATCCTACGGAAATAATAATAACGAGTATTTTAGCCACTATTTGTAGTAGTTTTTTTGGTTTATTACTTGATTACTTTATTAGAAGGAGCAAAAATAAATGAATTTAATTTCCGTTATTATTATTCCTTTAATTGTTTTTATTAT
>CANRCO010000070.1 GCA_947629125.1 uncultured Bacilli bacterium
AAAATTATACGTTCAATTCCACAACCAAAGCCAATACATGGTGTAGCTGGACCATCTAATTGCTCTACTAAATTGTTATAACGTCCACCGCCACCTAAGGCAAGGCTTTGTATCTGAGGAATATCAGCTGTGTATTCAAATACTGTATGGTCATAATAATCTAAACCTCGAACAATATTTTGATTTACTTCATAATCAATGTCCATAATTCGTAGATATTCTAATACTTTATTAAATCTGGTTTTACTTTCTTCATTTAGGCTATCCATAATTTTGGGAGCATTTTTAAGGATTTCATTATCACTATCTATTTTACAATCTAAAATGCGTAAAGGATTAACTTTTAAACGATTTTGACAATCACTACATAATTCATTAATATGAGGTGTTAAATACTCAACTAATTTTTTCTTATAATTTTCGCGTGATTCTTTATCACCTAATGTATTTATATTAACTGTTACATTATTAATCCCAAGTTCTTCCATTAAACGATATGGTAAAGAAATAACCTCCGCATCAATTATGGGGTCATCACCACCTAAAACTTCGATACCAAATTGCGTAAGCTCGCGATATCTGCCTGCTTGTGGTCTTTCATAACGATACATAGTACTGTTATAATACACTTTAACTGGTTCGGAATTGTTAGCATACATTTTATTTTCAATAAAAGCACGAACAATACAAGCTGTTCCCTCTGGACGTAATGTTAAATTACGATTATGTCTATCTTGAAAATCATAAGTTTCCTTTGTAATTAAATCACTAGATTCACCTACTGTACGGTGAAATAATTCACTACTTTCAAATATTGGTGTACGAATATAATCATAATTATAAAGACGACATAATTCACTAATTACACTATTAACGTAATCCCATTTTTTCCCTTCTAAACCATAAATATCTTGGGTACCTTTTGGTTTTGTTATCATATAATCACCCTTTCTAAAAGAAAAAAACTAGTAAAACGTAAGGACGAGTCTTTACCCGCGGTGCCACCTTACTTTACTAGGTACTCTTTAATTTGATTTAACGCATTCATTACGTTTTATGTTAATGAAAAGTTGTTATTTCATTTATCTAATTTGTCGGCATTTTCACCATCTAGCCTTCTCTAAACAAAATCAATAAATTACTTGTCTTTTCCATAAAAATAACATATGTATATTTTATTACTTTTAAAGTTTGAAGTCAACTGCTTTCTAACTTTTATGTAATATTTTTTTAATTAAATTTTTCGTATATTTCTTTAAAGTTACTTTATTTTTTAGTACGGATTTAAAATCATTCATAGTATAATCGCCTCGAATTTCAATACGTGGTAAAGCATATAAATTATCACCAACAACAATATTGCGATTATCTTTAAAGGTAAAAGCTAATGTAAAGTTAGCATCTTTAGCAGCAGTTTGATATCTTTTATCATTAGTTCCAAAAGGATAAGCTAAATATTTAGTATCATGTAATTTTGCTTTTGAGGTTATTAAATCTTGAGTTATATCTGCTACCGTTTTATTGTCAATAGGATTATGCCCATCAATCAAATCGTGTAATTTATCTGTATGGGAACCAATATACATTGAAGGATGATTAGTTAAAATATCTTCGATTATATCATTTCCTACAAAATCTAATTGAGCTGGATTCCATTTATTAGTATTATCTTTTAAACGAGAACTTATAACAAAATTAATGGAATTAAAACCATATTTCTCTAAAATAGGTAGTGCTTGATAATAAGAAGATATATTTCCATCGTCAATCGTTATTAAAACACTTTTATCAGCAACTTTACATTCATTTTTGACATAACATACAATTTTTTGAGGGTCAATACTCTGATAACCATGTTCTTTTAGATATTTCATTTGTTTAGTAAAATCTTCGATACTAATAACATAATTATTATCTTTAGCATACTTTTCTTTTTCTTTGCTACTCATAAAATGATGATAAGCAAGTACACTAATACCTTCACTTTTATGGCTATTTATAAATAAAAAACCACCAAAATAGATAATTACTAAAATAATAATTATAGTAGCTATTATTTTTAAAGCTAGCTTAAACATAAAATTTACTCCTTATTTAAAATGTCTTTTATTATATAGTAAGCACATAAATTACCTGCCACCATCGGTACTAAAATTATTGAACTAATTGTTTTAGTTGTTTTAATAGGTAGTTCATCACTAAAAACTACCGAAGTTTTTAAATATTTATTTTCTTTTAAAATACTACGCATTTTTTTAGCTAAAGGGTCATTAAAAGTCTTATTTAAAGTGGTAATTTTTAATTTAGCTGGATTAAGCCGATTACCAGTTCCCATACTAGAAATTATTTTAATATTATTATCTATAGCATACCGAATTAGATATTCTTTAGTCTTAGGTGTATCACAAGCATCAACTATATAATCAAATTCTTTTTTTTCAAAGAATCCTGCTTCTAAAAACAAATCATAGGTAGTTATTTTCGCTGCTGGATTAATATTTAAAGCTCTTTCTTTAGCAGCTTCTATTTTCTTTTTACCAATATTATCTTGACCGGCTATAATTTGCCGATTTAAATTAGAATATTCAATTACATCATAATCAACAAGAGTAATATTTTCAAAACCACTTCTTATTAAACATTCTAATACATAACCTCCAACTCCCCCGATACCGACAATTAAAACTTTAGCTTTTTTAAATAGCTCTATTTTATCGCCGATTAACAATTCTAATCTTTCGAATTCCATTTTCTTTCTCCTCGAAAATATATTTACTATCCTAAAATCAATATAACAAAAAATAGCAAAAAATGCTATATAAAACTCCAAACAAAAACCTAGAGGCTCATTCATTAGTGATAAAAACCCGCTCTCACAGGTGGGCATCACATAATTTGCTTTAGGAGCACGACAACACTTAATGGGTCGTTATTCAACACCACAAATTAATTAGATTCCCAATATTATCCTTATCCGGTTTTATGTAAAATAAAACAAGCCTACTAGGTAAATTAATTATAGCAAATATTTTTCGGCTTGACAATAATAACTTATTCATCTGAATTATTTGTGTTAAAAATAAATTTATTATTTTCATTTTTTGGTTCGTACATAGTTGTTGGATTAACAGGGCTAAAAGTTTCAGATGGTTTATCTTGTTGGTTATCACTGTTATTATTACTACTATTTGGAGTATCTGTAAAATCATCTCCAAAGCTTATTTTTTGACTTTCAATTTGCAAACTTTCAATATCACTTTTTAACTTATTTAAATCAATATTTGGATTTGGAATATTATTTACTACATTATTAGTTGGATTAGTTTGTTCAGTTATTATTACTTTTGGTGGTTCTTCTACTGGAGTAACAGTTGACCAAGTACTTTGTATATCACAACTAGAGCTATTTGGCATTGGATTAGGTAAATCCATTTTAATTATCATTGGTATTTTAAAAGCACTACCAAAAGCTACACAAGTACCAGATTGTAATATTTTTTGTTTATCAATAATATCTGCTGAAATATTAGGTAACATTTCTTCAATATATTTTATATCTTTAGGATGAGTCATTTTAAAAATTAAAAAGTTAGAACATTGAGCAACAACTGTATCAGATAATTCTACTGGTCTTTGGGTAATTATATCTAAAATAACACCATATTTACGTCCTTCTTTAGCTATTCTATCAAAAATATTATAACCAAGTAAAAAAGTATCATTATCTTTTTGAATATAGCGGTGAGCTTCTTCTAAAAATAAATGAATTGGTCTGGTAGCTCGATTAATATTTTTTTTCGAATTTTCAAAAAAGAAACGAGTCATTATTTTAACAATTATTTTAGCGTAAATATCATCAATATCTTCTAAATTAATATTAATAATTTGAGCTTTTTTACCATCTTGCATAATTAATAAGTCTAAATACTCTTCATAACTATAAAATTTATCAGCAACAAAATATTTTGCAATTTTATTTGATAAAATACTATTTAATCTAACCTTTAAAATAATTGATTCACTATAAAGATTTTCATTATTTTGGAATCCTTCACTAATTAATGTAAATTCCAAAGCACTAGCAAAATCTTGTAAAGAATAATAAGCATTTTGTGGTACTTTTAATTCTTCTGTAGCATCATTAATATGTTTTAAAATATATTCAGTAATTAAAACACTTTCACCAAAATTACCATTACTATCAATTTCAAAACATTCACTAAAACTACGGGTATAACCTAAACCAGGTATTTGGGTATCAAAATTAAAATCATTAGTATGACATACTTCAATAATTTTAAATATTTCATTCTTTTTTCGAGCAATTGTTTGATTACTAAACAAAACTGCTAATAAAGCTTTGGCAATTAAATGGTTTTTAAATTTAGTTGTTTGTTCATCTTCAACTGAAAATATTTTAGCTAAACGTATTGTTCTTTCTAGAATAGATAATTGGCTATGAGTTTCGGCTTGTAAAAGTAAAGCGAAATCATCAATATCTAAAATATTAACAGGTATTTTTAAATAGTTATCAGTATCTTCAGTTGGATTAGAAGAAATAAATTTATAACAATATTTTGGATTATAAGTATTTATATTTTGAAAAGCAGTTTTATATTCGCCATAAGCATCAAAGATAAAAATATTGGCATTATAAGAGTTACTTTTTTGATTAGCAAAAATATTTTGGACAATTCGTGCTACACCACAACTTTTACCACTACCACTATTTCCAACTATGGCTAAGTGGTTAGCAAAAAAATCATTTAATTTAGGATAAACATTATATTGTTTATAAATTGAAGAACGTCCTAGTAAAAATGATTCAGCATTATCTTGTCCAACAATTTGACTTAATTCAGTAGCATTAATTAAACGTATTTGACTAGATAGAAGGGGCTTGCGAATAACACCATTAACATAACTGTCAGCTAAAAATTCTCCTAAAAAATTTATTTTAATATTTGTTGGATTTAATTCAACAACTTCACCTAGAATTCTTTGGTCTTTTTCTTCAAAAACCACATGAGTATTCATTAAATCTAGATTGTTATCACCTTGAATTTTATTTTCAACAACAACTGAACCTTCATTAATTTGTAAAATTTTGCCAAACACTAGTAACCACCTTCTTATTATATATAAGTATAACATAGATTAAAAAAAATAACCACATAAATTTAACTTGACTTTACTAGCTAAATAAGATAAAATCAAATAGTAATTCTTGGTTGTGGAGCAGTACTCAAGAGGCTGAAGAGGCGCCCCTGCTAAGGGTGTAGGTCGGGCAACTGGCGCGAGAGTTCAAATCTCTCCTGCTCCGCCATAAAAAAATTACAGGATTTATTCCTGTTTTTTGTTTTTATAAAGCAATTTTAAATGGATTTTGTTCGGTACCTTTACCGGAAATAATTTTAACTGAGGCTTTAAGATATAATACTGGGCGAATTGCTTCTTCAGTAGCAATTGGATACCTAAAATTCAAATTACCAGTTGTAAAAAATCGAACTATCCCATAAGCACATTCTTGATGAGGCATTATTGTTAATTGATTTTTTAGTTTATCATATAACCAATCATTATTACGACAATCAGTCCACTCATCTGCAGTATAATTTTCATTTTTACCCCAATTATAAATAGGTTTTGCTAAACAAGTTTTTCTATCAGTTGTTTTTCCACCGCTTGTTGCATAACCATAATCACTTGGGTACATTAAACCGATATACCCTGTCCATGTTTTAGGATTTTTATTATATACCTGGTCACTTCGTTCTATTTTATAATACTCACTGGATATACTTGAATAATTAGTCCAATTAGCTCCTCCTAAATAAAATTTAGTTTGACCAATTAAGTTTTTATATTCTTCATTTAAACCTGTTTTGCTAAAATCAACTTCTGTTTCAATAAAACTTGTTGTTCCAGCTGTTGCTGGTTTATAGCCATTCGTTTTATTATAATAACTTCCTACTTTTTTAAATATTACATGATTATTATTATCTTTTGCTGTTCCATCACTATCTATTATATAGCCTTTTTTTGTTTCTTGTTTTGACCAGTTTTCTTCTATAATGTCAGCTGAATTTAACATCATCATAAGTTGAGAGTCACTCCAATCATTACTTCCATCTTTAGTTGTTGATGAACCAACTCCATTTTGTTTGTAATCCCAATAAAAATCTCCCAATGATTCATCTCTTATTAACTTAATTCTAGTTTCTGTTTTGCCTGTTCCATCATCTATGTTATTCATAACTCCGATGATGCGCCATAATTCATCATTGAACCATACATAATTATCAGGATTTGCTCCAATATATCTTAAGTTGTTATCTTTTGTTTCATCATTTACTAATTCTGAGCATTCACCACTTTCATATAAATCATTTACATAATTAATTAATTCTTGATTATAATTTGGTTTTACTTTATCAGTACATGTTAACCTTACTTTGCCACTTGCTAAATTTAGTTCACTAGATGTTCCAGTAAATTCTGCTTTACTTTGATATAGTTTTATTCCAACTATTGTTATTAATACTAAAATTATTCCACACAAAAATATATTACGTTTACGGTTATCTTTGATTCGATAATCAAATTTCTTTAGGCTACTCATGTATTTCACCTACTAAGTTTTTTCGGAGGTATTCTA
>CANRCO010000071.1 GCA_947629125.1 uncultured Bacilli bacterium
AATTTCCTTCTTTCCACATAGATAATTTTACCAAAAATTACTATAAAAAAAAAGTGAAAATTAGTCATATTTCACTAAAAATTCACTAAATTAAATTGATATATTAATATTATTTGTTAAGTTACTTTTTAGTATGATTTTTTCACTTACTTATCGCTCTCATCTAAAAGTGTTAGTTACGCAGCAATACGATACGGATTTTCTTTGGTGCCATCTCCGCTCACTATTTTAACATCTGATTTTAGATATAGGACTGGGCGAACCCGACTGTCGTAATCAACGCTGTCATCAGGATAGACACTGCCGCCGTAGCTCACATTAGCAGCACTGGTATCATTAGATGCATACGGACTTATTGTCCATTGCCAATATTCACTATCCCATAACCAGTCATTTGTTTTACAATCGGTATAGTTATTATTATTCCAGTTATATAATTCTTTTTCTAAACAAGCTGTTCTATCTTTGTTTGTTCCTCCACTGGTTGCATATCCATAATCACTTGGATACATTAATCCCACTATTGCATCAACACTTTCTGGATTATTTCCATATTTGTTACTTGAAGCGTTTCGTTCTTTTTCATAATAACCATCTGTAGTTTCAGTTTCATAAGCAGCATCGTTCGTTCCACCTAAATACCATTTTGCTTTTTCAAAAAGATTTCTACTTATCTTTCTTATTCCTATATTACTGAAATCATAATATTGATAATAATCATCTGGTTGTTTTTCTAGTGCATCTCTTCCACGATTGGCAATTTTTGTTATTTCTCTATTCCAATAGGCATTATTTAGTAATTCATTTAAACTTGCATTTTGCCAGTTATTATAGTAATCATCACTTCCTGTACACGAACCTGTTTCATCAATTTCTCCATCACAACGATAATCCCAATAGATTTCTCCTATTCCTTCTTCACGGATTATTTTTATTCTTTTTTCACTCTCTTTTGTTCCACCTTCTACATTATTCATTACTCCGATGATGCGCCACAAGATTGGGTCGCCTTTTTTATGGATTAATGTACATTCTGTATTATATTTTGTTGCACCGTTAACATCTATACCTTTGGAACAAGCTTCTGCTGATGTATATTCTACAAAATTATATTTACTATTTGCATCTTTATATCCATGATATATATCTGTTGGATATACTCCATTTCCTATATCTACATAGTTATCTGGATTTGCTCCGATATATCTTAGATTGTGGTCATTAGTATTATCATCAACTATTTGAGATGTACTATCTGTACTTGCAGCTGCTGGAGTTGATTCAGCTAACTTTGTTATTTTGTCTACTGCATTTTCTTCCTTTGTTGGAGTTGCCCATACACTTATTTTTCCTTTGTATGTTTTGTTCATTTGAGTATCTGGTGTTTCACTATCTAACCACATTCTTAAGGTATATTCTATTGAAGCATTATCAGAACCACTTGGACCTAGTGCTCCTGTTTCTAACTCTCTCGTATCATATGCCTTAAAACTACCATCTTTTTCTGTTAATAATGTATCAATTTGTTTATAACCATTTAATTCTAATACTGCTCCATCATTTAAGGTTGTATTTATATAATTTATATTTACTTTCTTTGTATCACTATCTGTATCATCTGTTGATACATCACCTGTCTCAGTTAATTTTAAACTTTCCATATTAACTGTATAATTAACATATGTATTACATGTGTTAGTTATAGTAAAGGTATAACCTTCTAATGCTCTTCCATCATCATCACTAATTGGAAATGCTTTTTCTAAAGTAAATCCAGTTTTACTTTCTTCTTTATTAGCATAAGTTATGTTTAAACAATCTGTATTAATTACATTTTCATCTTTTTGCACTTGCGTTGTTGTCCAATAGGCATATGTTGCTCCAATTACTATTAGTAGTACTACACATATACTTGCTATTATTATATATTTCTTTTTCTTATTTTGTTCTATCATTTTACTAACTCCTCATTTGTAGTATTAACTTTTAGCTTTAATTAATACTTTCTATCTTTAAATTAATAATAACAAATTTATAACTATCTTGTAAATATCTTATTTAAAAGTTTGTCAAGTTGTAAGTATAGAAAAAGTTACACTTTATTAATGTAACTTATAATTTTATTTCTAAAGCTTGTAATAATTGAGTAATATCATTTAAGAAGTAATAGATATTAAAATCTTTATCAGTTATATACCACTTAGGAGGATTAATCGTAATACTTTTCAATTTCTTTTGCCATATATCCATTAGCCTAAAACTATAAATATAAGGTAACATATCATATACATAATTTGGATTAGTTAAAAGAGTATTTTTTATTTTCTTCTTACTAGTAAATTCTAAAGTATAATAAAGTTTTTTAGATTCACTATATACACCATTTAACTGTTCAACTTTTAATGGTACTACTTTTACCCATAATATAAAAGTTATCAATACATTAATACCTGTCCAAATTAATAATTTAAAATCCATGCTGAAATAATTATCAGAAAATATGTATACAATAATTGTCCCACAAAGCGGAAAAAATAAATATAAAATAGCCATAAATACAAATCGTATTTTTTCCTTTATAGTTGCTGGGTCACTTTGCGAAATGAAATATTCTATAATACTTAAAAATAAGATTAAAGTAGTAATGCCACAAATTAAATACAGGTTTGTATAATAAAACATTACCAGTAAACTAGCTATAAATAAACCATAAGTTAAATAAGTTAATCCTACAATTAAATATTTTATGCTTTTTGGGAAAATTTTTTCTCTTATATTACGTTCTTTAGTTTGAACAGTAATAGCATTAATATCATTAATAACAGAAAAATTATCTTTTGTAACTAGTTCATTAAGACAAACTTCATTTTTAATAAATATACTATCTAATATTTTTTTAAACCGGGAATCTTGTCCAACATAATCTTTTAATTTAACTAAATATAATAAACCTCGTTTATTTATAATTTCAATATATCCTAAATTAGCTAAATAAATAATTAAAGAAACAACTGACCTACGACTAACGCTTTCTGAACAAGCATAGGTTATATCTAAACTATTTTTATTTGCTAAAGTATCTTTATTTATTTTATAGTGTCCAGAAAATTTATATACTAAAAATATTAAAAGACTTAAACTAACAAATAAACCTAAATATAATAATAGAGTATTTAAATTAATTGGTTGTTTAACAAAATAATCATTTGGTAGTTCTAAACGAATTGTTAAAGCTTCTTTAGCATTTAAAGAACCATTATAACTACCAGTAATTGTGTTACCTTCAACATTATAAGTAATTTTATCATTTTCCACTGAACCATAACCACCAGAAGAAAATCCTAACTTACTACTATCAAAAGAAAAAGGCATTTCTATATTAAAAGTTATATTACCAATACCAGTATCCCACTCATCACCAATGATATTAAAATATAATTCATCATAATTTTTATTTTTATCATTGCCTAAGTCATATCTATATTTAATTTGATAATAGTGTGAACCATTTACCGTATTATCAGCAGAACCAATTTTAAGATTGTAATAATTATTATCTTTAGATTTGGTAAATGGTGCATTAACTTGAATATTAGAAATTTTAGCAAAAATAGTTGTCTTAGTTCCATCTAAGCGTTCAATTTTATTTTTGATAGGAATGTTTCTAATGATTCCATGTTTAAATTCATAAAAATAAGCTTCAATATTTTCTGCTATATCTAAAGTATTATCTTCATTAACTACAATATCAACATCATAACCATCTAAAACATAGCCTTTATAAGAATAAAATCGCTCATCACTAGGTTTTTCACTGGCTTTAACATAAGGAATCAAAACTAATAAACTTATAATAATTGTTAATAATATATTTTTCTTTTTCATCTTTACCTCTTTTTATTTTCAAACCAAAAAAGTAGAAGTAAATCTACTTTTTACCAAGAACTGCCGCCGCCACCGCCGGCACCGCCGCCAGAGAATCCTCCTCCTGATGAACCACCGCTAAAGCCACCAAAACCACCACTAGAACTTTCAACTGGACGACTGGTCATGGCACTACTAGCCATACTAAATGTATCATCAATAAAGCTACTAAAAATTAAATAATCAAAAGTATCAGCATAATACCAAGTTGGTGGTTCAAGAGCTATTGCTTCAAACTTTTTAATCCATTTACTAGAAACTCCTAGAACATAAGTATAAGGTAATATATTATAAAAGTATTCATGATTTTCATTAACTAAAGCTTCTAATTTTTCTTTTTCAGCTGTTTCTAAGAAGTTTTTAAAACCTCTAATTTTACCTAATAATTCTGTACCATAACTATTACGTTTTGGCATTAATGTTGCCAAGACAATCATACCAATTATAGCTACAAGACCAATTATTAATGGAATTGTATATGTACTCATTGATAGAATCATTGGAACATTAAATATAGCAAAACTAGCTGCAGCAATATTAACCCCAAAAACTATTTTAAATATCATAGGTAAATCAGGTACTAATATAACTATAATAAAAGGTATTAAAAATAAGATAGAATAGAAATTATCAAAAAAGCCATATTCAATATAATTTGGTAAAGCTCCTAAAACAAAAATACTAATAACGACAAATATGCCAATTAAAACTATTTTAGAAGTGCGATTTTTTTCAAAGATTTTTTCTCTATTTTCTTTGGAATTCTTTTTGCTAACAATTTCATTAATAGTTGTATAGAATTTTTCTTCTAAATTAGCTTTTGATACACTATCTCTATTTTTGAATAAGTCAGTCATAAATATTTTTTCTAATTCATCGGTTCCATCATAATCTTTAACTTTAGTTAAGACAAAATCATTTTTCTTATCTCCTTCACTTATTTTAATATAGCCTTGATTTGCCAAATAAATAATTAAAGAAATTACATCATTTTTAACAGCTTTACCTTTATAAGCAAAACCTAAATCTAAACTATTTAACCCTTCTGGAGGATAGAATTCTACAGTTTCAACAACCATATTATCTTTGCCATATTTATACCATAAAAGGAAAGATATTACTAAACCTAATAAAGGAATAATATACATTAAATAAATAAGTTTACTACCCTTTTGTTTAACAAAATAATTATCAGGTAACTCTACTCGCATAGTAATACCCTTATTACTATCTAAAAGCCCATTATAACTACCGGTAATTGTATTACCTACAACAATGTAAGAAATATTATCATTTTCTACGGAACCATAACTACCAGAAGAAAATCCTAACTTACTACTATCAAAAGAATCAGGCATTTCTATATTAAAAGTTATATTACCAATACCTGTATCCCATTCATCACCAATGATATAAAATATAATTCATCATAGTTTTTATTATTATCATTACCTAAATTATAAGTATATTTAATGCGATAATTTTTTTGACCTTCAACAGTATCATAAGCAGAACCAATTTTTAATTCATAATCATTACCATTTTTCGTAGCTTCATAAATATCATTAACATCAACTTTAGAAATTTTAGCTCGTAATTTAGAACTACTGCCATCTAAACGTTTAAGATTATTCATTAAAGGAATTTTTCTTATAATACCATGTTTTGGAGTATAAAAATAAGCTCCAATATCTTCCGTTATATCTAAAATTTTATTTTTATTAACTTTAATATCAACATTATAACTATTAATAACATAACTCTTATATTCAAAACTATTATTTAAACTAGGGTTAGTATTATCTACTATCATTTCATCAGATGTAATATCTAATTTATAATAAACAATTTTGGAAATATCGACACTATTATCTATATTACTCATTAAATTATAATTAGACTTAGCTTTTTCATTAATATTTTGTTTATTTTTAATTGTAGTTAATAAATTATAATCTTTATCATAAAAACTAACTGTCGTATATACGGTTAAATTATTACTAGATGTATTAGTAATTTCTCCATACAGACCATAAGCTCTAGTCGAAGTTGTAGCATAATTTTTAAAAGTTAAATTTTTAATTTGAAAATCAGCTATATCTACACTATTAGTTTCTGCAATACGAAAAAAATCGCTTGTAGCTGCTTGAGAATTAGGCAAAAAAGCGATTAATCCAATAAGTATAAGAGCTAAACCAAAAATTATTTTTCTTTTCATAATTTACTCCTAAAATTCTACTTTAACATTTTCTCTTTCAGTTTCAGCTGCTTCAAACATACTTTTTCTTTTATAACCAAATATACCAGCAATTAAATTACTTGGAAACATAGCAATTTTATCATTATAAGAACGAACAACTGCATTATAATATTTTCTAGAATTAGCAATATCTTCTTCTACTTTAGATAATTGATTACTTAAATCCATAAAATTAGAATTAGCTTTTAATTCAGGATAAGACTCACTTAAAGCAAAAATTTTAGCAAT
>CANRCO010000072.1 GCA_947629125.1 uncultured Bacilli bacterium
ATATCAATAATAAAACAAAAAGAATCACATGAAAGAAATGATTCTTTTACAAAATAAAAAAAGTGTCCGGAGTTAAGATAAACTTGCTTTATAATAAATAAATTATCTAATGAATAAAATTCATTAGGTGATTTTTTTATGGAATGTAAAGTAGATAAACCTTATCCAACTGTAGAAGTTGAAAAAGCTAATTTAGAATATGCTTATTTATTATTAGAAGATTATACTGGAATGAGTAGTGAATTAACATCAATTTTACAATATAGTTATCAACATTTTTTGAAGTTTCAAACTAATCCCATTATTGCTAAAACTTTATCAACAATCGCAATGGTTGAAATGAAACATTTAGAACTATTAGGTGAAACTATTAAATTATTAGGTGTTAATCCAGAATTTAAAGTTAAAGATAAACAGTATGAATTATATTCCTGTTGGAATAGTAAGTATGTTAATTATGAAACTGATTTAATTGATATATTAAAAAGCGATATTATTTTAGAACAAATCGCTATCAATAATTACCAAAAACATTATGAGTTAATTAATGATTTATATATTAAAAGTTTGTTATTACGAATTATTGAAGATGAAAAACTACATTTAAAATGTTTTTATTCTTTATTAAATGAGGCATTAAAAAAATAGAATATTAATTAATTCTATTTAATCTTTTTATAAATTTCATCTACATTTTCTTTAGCTGTTTTTTTACCAGTATAATTTGGCATTAAATGAAGATGTAAATGTTTAATAGCTTGGCTTGTTCCATAGTTAACTGTTAAAGTTAAAGCTTCAGCATTTAATTTATCCATTAATTTATCAGTTAAATTTTTAGCAACTGTATGCATGTGAATTAAAGTTTTTTCATCAATATCTTTAAAGGTTGTAAAATGTTTTTTTGGAATTACTAATACATGACCATCAACAGTTGGAAATGCATCCATAATAGCTATTACTAATTCATCTTCATAAATTTTTTTACTTTCTTTTTTACCAGCAATTATATCACAAAATAAGCAATCCATTATTTTCACCTCAATTATATTATACCAAAACAAAATAGATAAAAATACTAAAAATTTAGTTTAATTAGTTTCTTTTATCTAAACTTTTGCATAGATTAGATTAGAGAGGTGATTTAGATGGCTAATTTTAAAGAAATAGTAACCAAAGCCGTTATTGGAAAAGCAAAGAAAAATAGTGTCAATAAATTTCAAATTAAACCAGAACAAACACCAGATACTATTTTAGGATGTTGGATAATCAACCATACTTTTTCGGGTAAAAATAATAATGGTGTAGTTGGTATTAATGGTGCTTTTGATGTAAATGTTTGGTATTCACATGATAATGATACTAAGACTAGTGTATGCAATCACCATTTTGTTTATAATGATAAAATGAATGTACATTTAAAAGATCAACAAACTTTAACTGATGCATCTGAAATAATTGTTCGTTCTTTAAAACAACCAGCTGTAATTGATGTAAATATTGATAATGGCAATATATCTTTAAATATTGAAAAAGAATTAGGAGTTGAAATAGTTGGTGATACTAAAATAAAAGTTAGTATTGAAGATGATGAAGATGAATATGAAGAAATTGTTGATGATGACGAAGTAGAAGAAGCAATTGAAAGTATTCCAGATAATATTGAAGAAGATTATTTAAAATAAAAAATGATATTCGAATGGAATATCTTTTTTATTGATATAATTTTAAATTTTGATTTATTAAATTAGTAAATATTGTTTGAAGATTTGCTAATGTTTGAGTATCGATTGCTTCAAAACGTACAGTTATATTTGGTCCGGTATTACTAGCTCGAACTAAAGCCCAACCATTAGAAAAGTTAACTCTTATACCATCAATGTCATTAATTGGCCAACTTTGAGTAATGCAATAATTTTTAATGTTTTCGATAACTTGAAATTTAATATTATCAGCAACAGCGATTTTAATTTCTGGAGTAGAGTAATAGCGATTAATTGATTTAACCATTTCACTTAATTTATAGTTATTTTTACTCATTATTTCTACTAATCTTAAACCAGCATAAATACCACTACCAATATCAGTATCGCGGTCACGAAAATAAATATGTCCTGAATATTCGCCACCGAAAGCCAAATCTTCTTCTTTTAATTTAGCCTGTGTGTAACTAGCTCCAGTTCGATAAATTAGGGATTCACCACCTAATTTTTTTATTTCATCTTCTAAAGCTTTAGTACATTTAACATCATAAAGAAAAGTTTTTTTATTAACTTTATTAATTAAATCGCGAATTATTAAAATCATATAAATATCAGCTGGAATATATTTACCTTCGTCATCAATTATACCAACTCTATCGCCATCGCCATCATAAGCAATACCTAAATCGGCATGTTCTTTAACAACGCGTTTTTTAAGTTCTGTTAAATTTTGTTCAACACTTGGGTCAGGATGATGATTAGGAAAAGCTCCGTTGCTTTCTTCAAAAATTATTTCAAAATCTAGATTAAATTTTTCATGAATTTTTCTAGCAATAATTGAGGTTGTTCCATTTCCACAATCAATAATAACTTTTCTTCTTCTTTGTCCTAAACTAATATTGTTTTTCATATATGATATATATTTTTCTGTAATATCTTCTTTGGTAATAGTTCCCTGACCAGATAAAAATTGGGCTCTAGTTGTATAATCACGGAAATCATAAATCATATCTCCTCGAGCATTAGCTAAATGGTCAAAAGAAAATTTAAAACCATTATCATCTTTAGGATTATGACTGGCAGTAACCATAATACCAAACATATAATTTAAATAACGACTGTAATAATGCATTGGAGTTGTAACTAAACCATTATCAATAACATTACAACCACTGTCAGTAATACCTTTAATTAACATATCAGATAAACTTTGACTTGATAAACGGTTATCATGACCAACAACACAAGACTTTTGATTATATTTTTCTTGAATGTAACTACCATAACTACGTCCAATTAAATAAGCAACTTGCTCATTTATCATTGTTGGATAAACACCTCTAATATCATATTCTCGAAATATATTTAAATCTAATTGCATGTAATCACACTTTCTACTATATATAAATATCATAACACAAATTTGAAGAAAATAAAGAAAATTCATTATATTAACCTAAATTTTACTTTAACATATACTACATTAGAAAAGTGGGGGATTTTATGTATAAAACACTAGCAAATTTAGAAATTAATCAGTTGGCACAAATCAAAACTTTAGATTTAGATAAAGATATGCAAAAAAGATTAAATGATTTAGGAATTTTTAGTAATGTTCTAATTAAATGTATATTTAATAGTCCTTTTAAAGATCCAAAAGCTTATTTAATAAATGATACTTTAATTGCTTTAAGAAATATTGATGCTAAAAAAATTGGGGTGAAATTAATCAATGAGTAAAAGAATTGCTTTAATTGGTAATCCGAATGTTGGTAAAAGTACTATTTTTAATTATTTAACTAACTCAAAACAACATACCGGAAATTGGGCAGGAAAAACTGTGGAAAATGCTCAAGCCAAATTTGTTAAAAATAATGAAGAATATATATTATTTGATTTACCTGGTATTTATTCACTTTCAATTAAGTCTCATGAAGAAAAAGTAGCTCGTGATTTATTAATTGATAGTAATTTTGATATTGCAGTTGTTGTTTGTGATGCTACACAATTATTAAGGGGTATTAATTTATTATTACAAGTTTTGGAATTAAAAGAAAATGTTGTTCTTTGTGTTAATATGTTAGATGAAGCGAAGAAAAAAGGCTTAATTATTAACTTTGAAAAATTAAGTAAACTATTAAATGTACCTGTAATTCCAACAGAAGCTAAAAGTAAAGAATCCTTAGAAAATTTTCGACAATTTTTAATTGATTATCAAAGTACTGGTTTAAAAAAAATAACTTATTCGAAAGAATTAGAACTAGCTATAATTAAGATTGAAAAAAATTTAAACATTAATAATAAACGTTGGTATGCTATTAAATTATTAGAACATGATAATGATATTATTAAAAGATTAAATTATCAAAAAGATATTGATACTAAATATATTAGTTGTTTTTCTCAACAGTTAAATAATAAAAGTATTCTAATAACTAATCAAGTATTAAAAAGAACTAAAGAAATTAAACAAAGTAAATTAGATAAATTTTTAACTAGTAAGTTAACTGGTATTCCTTTTATGATTTTCTTGTTTTTAGTTTTATTTTGGTTGACTATAAATGGTGCTAATTATCCATCTGAACTTTTATATAAATTTTTTAATTTTACGCAAATTTATTTATTAAAATTTTGTCATTTTCTGTGTTTGCCTAATTGGTTAGTAAATCCTTTAATTTTTGGTATATATAAAACTTTAACTTGGGTTGTTGCAGTTATGTTGCCACCAATGATGATATTTTTTCCGTTATTTAGTTTATTAGAAAATTTAGGAATACTTCCCCGAATTGCTTTTAACTTAGACCATTTTTTTCAAAAGTGTCAAGCTTGTGGTAAGCAAGCATTAACAATGTGTATGGGTTTAGGATGTAATGCGGTTGGAGTCACCGGATGTCGAATTATTGATTCGAAAAGAGAAAGGTTAATTGCTATAATTACTAATTCTTTAATGCCTTGTAATGGCAAATTTAGTGCCATGATTTCAATAATTACTATGTTTTTTATCGGTTTTTCTACAGGGTTAATTTCTACTTTTTATTCCGCTTTAATTTTAATTGGTTTTATTTTAATTAGTATTTTATTTACTTTTTTAGTATCTTATATTCTATCAAAAACTTTATTAAAGGGTAAATCTTCTTCATTCATTTTAGAATTGCCATCTTATCGTAAACCGAAAATTATTAAAACGATTTTAGTAAGTTTATATGATAAAGCCATTGTTATTTTATGGCGTGCAATTAAAGTTAGTGCTCCAGCGGGGTTAGTAATTTGGTTATTTGCCAACATTAAAATAGGAGATAGTTCAATTTTAAGTATTTGTTCTAATTTTTTAGAACCATTTGGTAATCTTTTAGGTTTAGATGGAGTAATTATTTTAGCTTTTATTCTTGGTTTTCCTGCTAATGAAATTGTAATTCCTCTAATTATTATGGGATATATGTCTTTAGGTAATTTAACTAACTTTAATGATTTATTAGAATTAAAACATTTATTGATTACAAATAATTGGACTATTTTAACTGCTATTAATTTTATGATTTTAATATTATTTCATTATCCTTGTAGTACTACGTTATTAACTATTAAAGAAGAAACTAAAAGTATTTATTGGACATTTATTAGTTTTATAACACCTTTAATTATTGGTATTGGTTTATGTTTATTAACTAATTTAATTTTTAATTTTATTGTGTAAATTATAACATTTTGTTATAATTTATTTATGCCGATTTAGTACAGTGGTAGTACAGATGCATGGTAAGCATCAGAGAACAGTTCAATTCTGTTAATCGGCACCATTTGTTTTTAACTCCCTTAAAATGGGAGTTTTAATATTATTTTTTAGATTTACATAGCATTTACGTAGCATTTTCTCCTTTCAAATTTAATTTTTCGTTAATATTTTCTTCACTAAGTAATAGTTTTGATTTGTCATTATTTAAAGCTTCATAAGGTTTAGCATAAGTATTTCTAATAACTTCTTCTGTATCTCCTAATCGTTGAGCAATGATGAAATAGGCACTAGATAAATACCAAACTCGAACTTTTAAATTATTTGAAAAGTTAAAGTTTTAATATTCAATAATTTATGATAAGATGATTTTAGTTATTAAGGGGGGTAAATATGAATAACGAAATAATAAAATCAGAGATTAATGTAAATAACAATAAAATTAATGTAATGAGAATAGGAAATAAAGAATATATTTCTCTTACTGATTTAGCTAGATATGCAGATGAAGATGATCCAAGATACCCTATTCAAAACTGGATGCGTAATAAAGATGTTATTGCTTATTTAGGATTGTGGGAAAAATTAAATAATGAAAATTTCAAAGGTGTCGAATTCGACGCGTTTAAAAATGAAGCTGGTAGTAATAAATTTAAAATATCACCTCAAAAATGGATTAAAGAAACCAACGCAATCGGAATAATATCTAAATCAGGTAATAATGGAGGAACTTATGCTTGTAGTGATATAGCTTTAGAATTTGCAAGTTGGCTATCTCCAGAATTTAAATTGTATGTTATCCAAGAATTTGAAAGATT